>OMQW01000013.1 GCA_900313345.1 uncultured Eubacteriales bacterium | reverse complement strand
ATGGGGCGGCATAAGAGGATCGAACTCTTGCATACCGGTGCCACAAACCGGCGTGTTAACCACTTCACCAATGCCGCCATAAAAAATACATTATTATTCTATCAATAAAATGTATTTAATGCAAGTATTTTTTTAATTACCTAACATATTTAATTTAGCTTCTTCTATTTCACTACTAAACTTTTGATCAAATTCAGGTAATGCTTTATTAATTATATCAGGATAAATACTTTTACTATTTTCGATAGCTCTTCTAAAATCTAATATATTAACAACATTTCTATTTTCAAATAAAGCATTTGAAAAAGCATCTTGTATTAAAGTTAAAGTAACATCTGGATATCTAGAACCTATTTCATATATTCTTTTATATTCAGAAGTAATATCTGTTAAAAACTCCATTATATTTTGTTTTTGATAATTAGTGTAATTAAGTACGCATCCAGTTCTCTTTTCAATCTTAGGAAGTGTTCCTAAACATATTTCTATATTTTGCTCTCTAGTAGGTTCTAAAACAATAATTTTTTGAAAACGTCTTACAAAGGCTTTATCTCTTAAAATATATCTTTCATATTCTTCATCTGTAGTTGCTCCAACAACCTTAATGTCACCTCTATCAAGACCAGGTTTAAACATATTAGCAAAATCAAGTGCATCTTTACCATTGCCCATTAAAGTATGAATTTCGTCAATAAATAAAACTAAATGTGTATACTTTTTTAATTCTTCAATTAAGTTTTGTATCTTAGATTCACCAGTTACAGGATCTATACCTAAAAGTGCACTAGTATTAACTTTAATTATTCTATAGTCTTGTAATGCTATAGGAACTTGTTTATTTTCAATTAAATATGCAAGACCCTCAACAATAGAAGTTTTACCTACACCAGGTTTACCTGTTAAAATAGCACTTTTATCAGGAGTCAATAATGCTATCATTAATTCTTTTAACTCTTCACTTCTACCAATAGCAGGATTAGTAATATAAGTTTTCTTAGTAAACTCTTCCCCATAAGTATCTAATATACTAATTCTTTTACTACGTATATCAAAATTATCATTATTAATATTATTATTATTAGAATTAGAAATATTATCAATAGCACTATTACTTACATAACTATCATTCATCTTAATCACTCTTTTCATTCTAATTATAGCAAACTATTAAAAATTAGAAAACTACTTTTTGTAAACCATTACTCTATTATCTTCATTATTTATTCTTTCAAAAGAAAAGCCATCATAATAATTATCTTTATCTTCTAAATAAGCATATAAATAAGTTAATATAACACCTTTCTCTTTTAAAGGAAGATTAAGAACTAATTCTCTATAATTACTAACATAATAAATAATGCTAGATAAATTTATAAAATCATAATATTTCTTAGCATCAAAATCTCTAATATCAGTATTATAATAATTAATATTAACATTCCTAAATTTTTCCTTTAATTTTTCAAAATTATCATCTTGTAAATAAGTATTTCTAGTAATTAAACTATCATAAGTATAAGCTTCTGATGAAAATAAGGGTGAATTAAATACATCTATATATTCAAAATAATTAAATAAATAATCCCAAAATAATTTAGACTCTTTAGATAAATATCTATTAAACGAAAAATAAATATCATCCATATATTCTTCATTTCTATAATTACCATAAAAGAAATTTAAATAATTTTCTTTATTCAATCTTTCTAAAGATGCTAGTTTTAAATCTAAATAATATTTAGGAAAAGTACTAATATCAAATATATCAATATTTTTACTATCAAATAATATACTATTAAGTATTTGATCACCACTACCAATAACTGATAAAACATCTTCTCTATTTTCTAAATATTTACTATATCCATTAATATCTTCATTAGTAGTTTTATAAATAAAAGAGTATTTGTTATATATAGTATGATCCATATTACCAGTTTTAATTATATTTTGTGCTATAAGATAGTCTTCCATAAAGATTCCCCCTAAAACAGGTTTTATTATAACACTAAAAAAAGAATGTTTCCATTCTTTATTTATTAAAATTAATTGTTTTTTCAACAACTGCTTTAACAGTTTCTCTTTCAAAAGGTTTTTGAAGCATATCACATATAGGATATTTAAATGCTTTATCAATACTTTCTTTATCATCAGCTCCACTAATAATAGAAACTGGAATCTTACTAAATAAATTATTTACTTTAAACCATTCAAGTACTTGGAATCCATTAATATCAGGCATATTTAAATCAAGTAATAAAACAGCAACATTATTTAAATTCTTACTAATAAAGTCAGCAACTTCTCTACCATTAGAACATCCAACAACTTCATAGTTTTCAGTAAAAACATCTTTAACAAAATTACGAATAATACTTGAATCATCTGCAACTAATATAACTGGTTTATTAATACTATTATTTATATCTTGTACATTAGTTGTTTGAACATTACTAGAAGTTTCAACATTTTGTTTATTACTTGTTTTTCCTAGATAAACATTAACAACATTAATAACTTTATTAGCTTCATTAACTAAATCATTATAACTAGCATTTACAGTATTTACATCACCTGCTTTACTAGCCATCTCATGCTTATAAGCAATATCAGCTAAAGACATAAAACCTAAATATTTAGAATCACTTTTTAAACTATGAACTTCAATTGCATAGTTAGGCATATCATTCATATTTTTATAATCATTAATTCTTTTCATTCTATCTTGATAAGCATCTAAAAAATCACCCATTATAGAATTATAAGTTTCCATATCGCCAAGTAATTCTAGTCCATGATTAACATCTACACCATTAGTTTTTAAATATTCTACATCATTCATTTATAAACACCTCTTATTCTATATACATTATAACATAATAAACATTTATGTAAATTTTAATAAATAAAAAAAGTGTCAACTAGACACTTATGTCACAATAAAGTAAATAATGATCACTTAAATTAGATCTATATACTTTTACTTCATTTACTTTAGTACCTTTAGGTACATATATATAATCTAAAATATCATTTTTAAAAGTATTTTCTTTATTCTTAACTCTAACTAAATTATACTTAGAAAGCATAGCATCTAACAGCTTTAAATCTTCGGAATTTTTTCTAAGATTTAAATCACCCATTAATATAACTTTTTTATCACTAGCTTCAATCAATTCTATAAGTCTTTTAAACTGTAATTTTTTTACAAAATGATACTTATAAAGAGCTAAATGTGTATTAATAACAGTATAACAATTAGTTTCAACTACAGTAGCAATTCTAGGTATAAAACTATAAAGTACTGGTAATTGATAAGTATTATAAAAATTAACATTATGATCAGTAATGATAGGACAAGCTTCATTATACTTATTTATAAAAAAAGATCTAAATTCACCATATATATTATAATTATAAACAAGTCTTTTATATAAATCAGGATTAACTTCTTGTAACCCAATAAAATCTAAATCTTTTCTATCAATTAGTTCTTCAAGTCTTGGGTAGCATTTATCATCATATGTATTATGTACATTAAAAGTTCCTATTTTCATATATCCTCCAAATAAAAAAGGAAATTGTTATAACCAAACTCCAAACATAATTCCTTCCATTGCAAGTATTAAGCCAAATATCCAAAAAGTCTTAACAATGTCAGTTTCTTTCCATCCAAGCTTCTCAAAATGATGATGAAGTGGTGTCATTAAGAATACTTTACGATGTAAAACTTGAACAGAAAATGTTTGTATAATTACAGAAAGAGTTTCAACAATAAATACCCCTGCAACAACAATTAAAGTAAGTTCTCTATGCGTAAGTATAGCTATAGCTCCCATAGCTCCACCTAAAGCAAGACTTCCAGTATCACCCATAAATACTTTAGCAGGATAAGAATTATATATTAAAAACCCTACTATACTACCACAAAGAACTAAAGAAAACACTCCAATATCTTCATATCCAACCATTAAAGAAATAAGTGCAAATGCAACAAATGCAATAGCAGAAAGTCCTCCAGCAAGTCCATCAAGTCCATCAGTTAAATTAACAGCATTTGTACTTCCAACAAGTATTAGTAAAATAAATAAACCATAAATAAAGCCCATTTCTAAATCTATATGAAGTGTTCCAACAACAAAAGAAGTTTGTCCTCCATCCCTCATATAAATAAAGAAAAATACTAAAGCAATTATAACCTGTAATAATAATTTTTGATAAACTGTAAGTCCCTCATTATTACCTTTCTTAATAGATAAATAATCATCAAGAAAACCTATAAGTCCATGACCAATAAATACTATTAAGACAATACCTAAATTAGAAGTATATTCTACTTTATGAGTAAGAATTAATCCAAGCATTGTAATACATGTAGCTAAAATAAATATAATTCCACCCATAGTAGGTGTTCCCTCTTTTTTCTTATGAGTAATTCCAACATAAGAACTTATTCTTTGTCCAACATGAAGTTTTCTAAGTATAGGAACTATTATAAGTCCTAAAAAAGCTGCTACAAGAAAACCTATCATAACTGCAAATATTGATTTTGTTAAAAGAAGCATAATTATCCCTCCACTTGATTAATATTATAACATAATTTAATTCTAATATTTTATGAAACTAAATTTTTACATAGACTTTACATCAATTTAGATAAAGTCTAACATTACTATTAATAGGTATCTTAGTCCCTCCTACAGGTGATTGTTCTGCAATTAAGTCACCATTACCAGTATATAAAATATTAAAATCACTTAATTTTTTAATAGCTTCATCCCTAGAATCACCTATAACATTAGGAACTTCCTTTAATATAATATCATTCCATTCTAAATCCTTAGGAACTTCACCCTTTTGTTTCCTTATCTTTAAAGTATCTATTATATCAAGAAGTATTCTTCTAGCTACAGGAGTCGTTGTATAACTAGAAAGATTAGGTGTATGTTTAGGATTATCTATAGCTATATATAATACTGCTTTAGGATCATTTGCTGGAACTACTGCTATAAAACTCATAATATAATTATTAAATAAATATCTTCCATTTTCCTGTTTCTGTGCAGTTCCTGTTTTTCCACCTATTCTATAATCTTCTATAAACGCTGCTTTTCCCCCACCTTTACTAACTACATTTTCAAGAGCTCCTCGCATTATTAAAGAAGTATTTTTTTTAATGACTTTTCTTCTAATTTTCTTATTATATTTTTTTATAGTACTATGAGTATTTGAATCCATTATTCTGGATGTAATATATGGTCTTAATAAATAACCTCCATTAACAACAGCTGAAAATGCTGTTACCTGTTGTATTGGAGTAACACTAATACCTTGCCCAAAAGCAGTAGTTGCAAGTTCGAGTTCTCCTACTTTATTAAGTGGAAATATAATACCACTTCCTTCACCACTAAGATTAATACCAGTTTTATAACCAAATCCAAATTTATCTAAGTAACTAAAAAGTCTTTCTTTACCTAAAAGATTACCAAGTCTAACAAATCCAGGATTACATGAATTTTGTAACACTTCCATAAAAGTTTGTTCTCCATGTCCATGACTCTTCCAGCATTTTATCTTAGAACCACCTATCATAACACTACCACTATCATAAAATTTATCTTTATTTATATCAATAATGCCTTCATTTATGCTAGCAGCCATAGTAACTACTTTTTGTGTACTACCAGGTTCATATGTTGCCCATATAGGTAAATTACGTGATAAAGCTTTAATATCATATTTTTTATAATTATTAGGATCAAAATTAGGTCTAGAACTAATACCTAAAATCTCTAATGTATTAGGATCAACTACAATTGCAAGTGCATTATCAGGTTCAAAATTCATCATAACATTATCAAGTTCTCTTTCAATAGACCTTTGTATATTAATATCTATAGTTAAAGAAATATCAAGCCCATTAGTAGGTTCTATATATTTATCATTAATTGGTATTTTATTACCATGACTATTAACATAAAACTTAATAGCTCCATCTTCACCACTTAAATATTTATTATACTGTTTTTCAATACCAGAAAGTCCTTGATTATCTATTCCAACAAATCCAAGAACATGACTAAGCATTTTCTTATTAGGATAATATCTCTTGCTTTCCTTCAAAATATAAACACCCTTCATGTTTAAATCATTAATTTTTTTTATTTTACTCTTAGAAAGTCTTCTACCTTCTGGATGAATTCTTTCAATAGAAACATGCTTAAAAACATGTTTTTTTACTTTATCATAACTACACCCTAAAATTTCACTAAGTTTTTTAGTAACATACTTTTTATTTTTTATTTCAGAAGGAACTACTGCAACACTACCAGAAGTAACACTAGTAGCAAACACTTCCCCATTCCTATCAAGTATTTTTCCTCTTTCAGCTTCAACTGGTAAATCTAAGCTCCATAAATTATTAGTTTTTATACTAAGACTTTTATTATTAAATATCTCAATATAAAGCACTTTAAAAAATATTAATATAATTAAAATAACTATCACTAATAATATTAATTTAATTCTAGCATTAACCTCTTTAAAGAACATATTATCACCAAGAAATTATATGCAAAAAAAACAAAAAAAAGACTAAATAGTCTTTTTAGAAATAACATTTAAATTTTCATCAAACTCATATATTATAACTTCACCAGTTTTAACTTCTACTTTTTCTATATCACTATCACTAATATTATCTAAGTATTTAATTAAACTTCTAAGAGTATTGCCATGAGCAGCTATTAAGATATTTTTATTAGTTAATTCTTTTTTTATATTTTGATTAAAATAGTTAACTACTCTATTATATGTATCATGTAAGCTTTCACTCTTAGGATTATAAACATCAGTTCTAATACTTAAATTATTTTCAGTAATCATAGGTGGTCTAGTATCAAAACTTCTTCTATATTTTAAGAAAAGTTCATCCCCAAACTTAACCTTACATTCATCTTTATTAAGACCTTGTAATGCTCCGTAATGTCTTTCATTTAAATTATAATTTTTTATAACTAAACAATTAAGATTTAAATAATTATAAATAATATCTAAAGTATGAATAGCTCTTTTTAATATACTAGTAAAACATAAATTAATATCTATATTTAAACTATCTATTTTTTTAGCAGCATCCAAAGCTTCTTCTTCACCCTTTTTACTAAGATCAACATCAACCCAACCAGTAAACTTATTTTCTTTGTTCCAAACACTCTCACCATGTCTAACAAGAATTAAATACATATAATCACCTTCTATTAAAAGTATATCATAATTTAGAATAAGCTTACTACATTAATTAAAAATCCAGTTAATGCACCAGTTATATATAGTAAAAATAATATATTTAAATTTTCTTTAATATTTTTATTAGTTCTAAATAAAACTAGTAATGATACTCCTGCTGCTGATAAACATCCTGCTATAACAGAAGCAAAATTAATAGCTCCATGTATATAAAGTTCAGTAAGCATAACAGAAGATGCACAATTAGGAATAAGTCCAAATAAACTAGCAAGTAAAGGAGCAAATAAATTATCTTTTAAAAATAATTTAGATATATTTTGAGTACCAATATATTCTATTAAAACATTTAAAAATAAAGTAACTATAAATATATAAAATAAAGTTTTAAAAGTATGAACAAGCGTAGAATGAAGTATTCCTTTTTCACAATGACAATCATCTTCTTCACATATATCAAATACTTCATTCTTCTTATTTCTATATATAATATCAATTATAAATCCATATATCATACCAATAATTATCTTAGATATAATAAGTTTTAATACTATATCAAATGAAGCATGCTCTGAAATAAGTACTGGAAGCATCTCATCACTAGTAGATAAATATATACTTATTAAAGTACCTAAACTAATAATTCTAGTTATATATAAATTAGTAGCAAGAACAGAAAAACCACATTGAGGAACAGCTCCTAATAAAGAACCAATAATAGGTCCCATTTTTTTACTCTTACTTATAATCTTTTCAAATTTACTTTCAGTTTTATGTTCTAAAATTTCAATAAATAAAAAAGATATAAATAAGAAAGGTAATAATTTTAAAGAATCTATAGCTGAATCTATTAATGCATCATACATACTCTTCACCTCGTCCTATATATTTTATAAATATTAATGAAAATAGTCAAGAAAAAGCATAAAATACTATTAGGTGATAAGATGGACTTTATATTTAAAATTCCACCTCAAGAATATACTTTAACAGCATATATAGTAGCAACAATAATAGCCGATGGCTTAACATTAGATGAACAAAATACAATAGGAAACTTTTTTGAACTTGTTGGAGCAACTATAATAGCAAGCGCTGGGCAACAAGAATTACAAGATAATGAAAAAAATATAAGTATCAAAGGATAATTATTAACATATTATTAAATAGGACTAAACCCACACTTTTATAAAGTGTATAGAATAAATTATTATGAGGATGGTGGATAATATGGAAAATAATGAATCATGCTGCATAGGTAGACTTTTGAAAGTAATAGAATTATTGCAAAATAACACATGTGATAATAGTTGTCCCATAGAAGGATGTAATAAACCTTTCTTAGGACCAACAGTACCAGTAACAAATTATAATACAAGACCAGTTAATTTATATACATTAGATGGAAGCTTATTAACAATAACATATAATGGAAATAATGAATCAAGTATTTTTAGAGTAGAATGTGTAGATAATTGTTGCTGTAAACTAAGAATATTAGCAAATAGTAATTCATCAAGTGAAAATGATGATAATAACCCTGATGCTCAAACAAGTCAAAGTAATGTAATAACAAACACTAATGAATTTGTAACAGTTAATTTAAGAAATATAAGTGCTGTATCTTGTTTACCTGATATTGCACTAAATATATGAAAGGAGAATATTATGTGTGATAAAAATAAAAAGTGTTGTCTCTATGAAGTATTAAATGCAATATTAAATGCCCAAAATATGGATACACCAAATTGTTTAGAAGGATGCTCTAAACCATTTTTAGGACCAAGCTTTAATAATAGTTATAATACTAGACCAGTTAATTTATATAATGGAATAACAGGAGAAATGATAGAAATAAATTATGGTAATAATAAACAAAGCTCTATATTTAGACTAGAATGTTTAGATGAATGTTGTGCAACATTTAGGATACTAACAAATAAAACATCAGAGCAAGCAACTACCTCTAACAACAATTTAATTGATACAGGAAGTTTCTTTACAATAGATATAAATACAATAGTAGCAGTTAAATGTTTAAAAGATACCTATGTAGAAATATAAAAAAGGACTATGTCCTTTTTTCTATAGAAATAATATCATCTATTAAAATATTATTATTATCAATAGTATAAACATATTTATTATCATATTTATAAATATAAGTATTATAAGAATAATTATTAGTTTTAATAATAACATTCTTATTAAAGATATACCCACTCTCTTTATTCATATTATTTAAAAAAGAATTAATATCAATTTTTTCTTTTTCTATTTTATTATTTGGAGTACAATAATAAATAGTATTATTATTTGTATTATAATGTTTTAATTCATCATGATATATATTAGGTAACTTTCCTATATTTACCACCTCTATTAAATAATATGAATAAATGAATTATAATTTGACATTTTTGTTATAATAATTATAGAAAGGATTAATAATGAATAAGAAAATAAAAATAGATAATGGTTTATTATTAACTATAATAGCCTTTGCAATAATAAGTATACTAACTATAAATAGTGCAATGACTTATGTAAGTGCATCTAGTGGTAATCTAGTATTAAAACAAACTATTTGGTACTTAATAGGAACTTTATTAGTACTAGTTATAATGCACTATAAAAATGATTATCTATATAGAAATAGTTTTATATTTTATATAATATTTTGCATATTACTTCTTCTATTATTATTTTTTGGTAAACCTATAAATAATAGTAGATGTTGGTTTCAAATACCAGGTATAGGAAGTTTTCAACCATCAGAATTTATGAAAATAATATTAATGTTACAACTAGCAGTAATGATAAATAATTTTAAAACAACATATGATAATCCTGATATTCATGAAGAAGCAATGTTTATCTTAAAAACATTAATAATAGTATTAATACCATCTTTCTTAACATTCTTAGAACCTGATACAGGATCTGTATTAATGTACTTAATAATTTATATAAGTATGATGTTTGCAAGTAGTATAAGATTAAGATGGTTTATAATATTATTTTTAATAATTGGTGTTATAGGTTTAACTACTATAAGTATATATTTAATTAGCAATAATTTATTTATTAAAATATTTGGAACTAAATTATTTTATAGAATAAATAGAATTCTTTCATGGCATAGTGGTTCAGGAATGCAACTTGAAAATGCTTTAGCATCTATTGGTTCAGCAGGACTATTTGGACATGGTTATAAAAATACTCCACTTTACTTTCCAGAAGCTGCAACAGACTTTATATTTGCAGTATATGCAAGTAACTTTGGTTTAATAGGATCCTTACTACTAGTATCATTAATATTTTTCTTTGATATTAAATTAATTAAATTAGTTGATAAAAGAATAATAATGCCTGATAAATATATAATTATTGGTATTGTAAGTTGTCTAGTATTTCAACAAATACAAAATATAGGAATGACTATAGGATTACTACCAATAACAGGAATAACTCTTCCATTTATAAGTTATGGAGGTTCAAGTTTACTATCTTATATGTTAATGCTTGGAATAATATTAAATATATCAAATGAAAGTAATACTCATAAATATAAATATAAATTCTAAAAAAAAGATAAAGGAAAACCTTTATCTTTTTAATATATATTCTTTAATACTTTTATTATCAGGAACATTATTCTTAATATAATAACTAAAATAATCATTAGTCTTTATAAAAGAATTACAATTTTTATATTTCTTTAATTCTAAATAAATCATATAATTAATTAATTTACGTATTTCTTTATAATTATAAGACTCTATAATAGATGAATCCATATCATTAATAATAGCATAACTACCAGGATCAATTATATATAAAGATCTACTCTTAATAGTATCAGAATAACTAATATCATTAAGTAAAATATTTCTATTAGAAATTATTCTAATATCTTTTTCTATTGGAATTAAAATATTATTAATTAGTTCCTCTTTTGAAATTTCAGTAAGTTTAAAATTATTTAAAGAATGAATATATTTAGTTGCATATCCAATATATTTATCATTTTTATATAAAATAGCTTTAGGTAGTAATATATTACTAGTTCTAGTACCTATCATATATTTACAATCATCATAAGATAAGCCTATTTTATCATTATATTTTACT
>OMQW01000010.1 GCA_900313345.1 uncultured Eubacteriales bacterium | reverse complement strand
TAGTCATAATAGGTTCACTTCTAAATATTGCATAATTCATATATCATTTTCTCCTTTCTTTTTCCACAACAAAAAAAGATACTTTTAAAAGTACCTTTAATCCTTGTATTTACTTGCATTTATAGTCATTCACTATTATTTTTGGATTTTTCAGTATCCTCCGTGACCTGCATCAACTACAATCATTTTTTTATTATTCATTATTTCACCTCTATAATAGATTATGCTTAAATATATATTTGGAAACAAAAAAAGGTCTTATGACCTTTCTAGAGTTACTTTAGTTTTAGATTCTTTTCCATTTCTTTTATATGTTACTTCTATAGTATCTCCTACTTTATATTTATAAAGTTCATATCTTAGGTATGCTATATTATTAACTTTTTCATTATTTATTTTAGTTATAATATCACCTTTTTTAAGATCTGACTTACTTGCTCCTGAACCATTTAATACTTTTACAACTACTACACCATTCTTAGTTCCATCTGTTATTTCAATTGCATTTCTATATAAATATGTTGTATCTGTTACATTTAGCATTGATATTCCCATTACTGGCCATTCTATTTCTTTGCCTTGTTCTAGGCTATCTATATGTTTCATAGCGTATTCTATTGGGATAGCAAATCCCATTCCTTCTACTTCTTCTTCAACTAGTTTCATAGAATTAACACCAATTACTTCACCATTCATATTTAATAATGGTCCTCCACTATTACCTGGATTAATTGCTGCATCTATTTGAAGTACTTTCATAATATAATCATTTGTTGTACTATTTCCAACTGATACTGATACTAATCTATCTTTTCCGGATAGTATTCCACTTGTAACTGATCCTCTATATTCATATCCTAAAGGTGAACCTATTGTAAATATTCCATCACCAACTTCCATATTTTCACTAGTTGATATTATTGCTACACTTTTTACATTTGCTTTAGGTATTCTTATAACTGCTAAATCTAAATATTCATCACTACCTAATAATTTACCAGTTACTTCAGAATCATCACTCATTACTAATACTATTTTAGAGCATCCATTAATTACATGTTCATTTGTCATAATATATCCATATAAATCATCTGTTTTATAAACAAAACCTGTACCTGTTGATGATTCAGTTGATCCTTTATAACCTCTTATCATTACTACTGCATCTTTAGACTTTTTAACAGCTTCACTAATGCTTCCTTTTTCTATAATAGTTTTTCCACTATAGTTGTTAATAGTACTTCCTTTAAATAAATCAGTATATTTATAAATAATACCTAAAAATAATACTGCTATTACAACACCTAATGCTGTATATAATAATTTATTAATTTTATTCATTTGTTATAATACTCCTTTCAATATTCTTTAATTCATAATAATTATCTGGGAAACCCATTTTATCTAATACTTTGCTTACACTTATAGTTTTTAAATTATAATCTAATCCTGCAACTATGTTTTCTATTTCTATCATCATGCTTTTAAATTCTTCTTTTCTTAGCATTTGTTTCATTATAATTAGTAATGCGAATAAATCATTTTTTCCACAAATATATTCATTATCTTCTTTTTTTATATTTAGATCTTTATGATATTCAGTGTCTTCTATACACTTTTGCGTTTTATTATCAAATAATATATCTTCATGTGCACATAAATTACGATAGTTTGCAAGTATTGGTAAATATGTTATTAAAGTATCACTATCTATATGATATACACTTGATATAACATCTTGATCTTCATCTTTTAATATTGAAAACATTTCACATACTATACCAAATGATAATACTTTTACTAATATCCATAGTGGTATGTATCCATAATTAGTAGCATAGTGTTGAGTAGCACTATGTTGAGATCCATTTACTCTTATTTGTCTCTTCATCTTTCTTAATAAATCATTTAATTGAGCTTGTTTTTCTGGTGCTGTAGTAAAGTTATTATTCTTTAAATAATCTTTTTCTTTATAACCATATTTTTTAGATAATTGGTATGAGAAAATTGATTTTAAGTTGTTTTCTATTACTAATAGATATTTAAATATTATATTTCTTAAAAATCTATCAAATAAGAATAAACTATATAATTCTTCAAATGTAGTACCTTCTTTAAATGTTTTATCTTTATTTACAAATAGGTGACGATATCCATTTATAAAGAAATAATTTTCTCTTAATAATACTTCTTTAGCATATCTAACATCACTAATCTTCAACCCTTTATGTTTTAAGATATCTACTTGTTCATCTAGTGTTTTAAACTTTTTCTCTATCATATATCTCACCTATTATAAATTATAACATAATATTATTTAAAAGTTAATGTATTTAGTGTTATAATATTAATAGATTTTCAAAGGAGGTAGTTTATGCCTGCAACTATAACACACGCTTATTTTGCGAAAGATTTATATGAAGTATTACCTGAAGGTATTACTAGTAAATTAGATTTAGGAAGGGTAAAGATGTTTGCTCAAAGTACTGATCCTATTATGTTTTATAATTTATTATCATTAAAACCTGGGAAAGATTTAAGAAAATTTCAAAAATATTTTCATAATCATAAGTCTAGAGATTTCTTTATTAATTTATTAGAGTATGTTAAAAAGAATAAAATAGATGATCCTGATACATATTCTTTTATAGTAGGATTTATTTCTCATTACGTATTAGATTCTACTTGTCATCCATATATAATATATAAAACAGGTATATTTGATAGTAAGAATAAAGATACTTATAAATATAATGGTCTTCATCATTTTATGGAAGTATTCTTAGATAATGATTTAGTTAAAAGAAGAGAAAATATTGATCCATATAAATTTAATTTTACTAAGTTTTGTTTTAAGACAGATAAGTTTTCTAATGATTTAAATGGTACTATTGATTATGTATTTGATACTACTTTTAATGTTAAAAATATGAGTAAGAAATATTATAAATCATTAAAACAAATGAAGACTGCTTTAAGATTATGTAGAAAAGATAGATTTGGTATTAAGAAATTCTTCTATAAATTATTTGATACTATTACTCCTAAAAAGGTATTTAGATTTGAATGTGTTAGTTATCATTATCCATTAGAAGATAAACATAATTATTTAAATAATAATCATACTATGTGGAATAATCCTGCAGATGAATCTATTAAAAGTAATGAATCATTTGTAGATTTATATTTAAAATCTTTAGAAAGTTCTAGAGATAAGGTTATTAAAGTATTTGATTATTTAAATGGAAAAGATATTGATTTAAATAAAGTATTTTTAAATGAGAGTTATAGTTCTGGATTAGATTGTGATAAAGAAAAAGAATTAAAATATTTTGAATTTTAATTCTTTTTTTATTATTTTAAT
>OMQW01000015.1 GCA_900313345.1 uncultured Eubacteriales bacterium | reverse complement strand
GAAAGACTAACTTTCTCCCAAACCTCACCATAAACTTTACCATCACTTCTAACATATCCACTAATATTTTCTTTATTATGAATAGTTCCACTTATTAATAAATCTCCTTTTTTAACATACTGATATTTAGATATAACAGTTTCTCCCTTTATATTATAAATATCAGTTATCATAGCATCTTTTTTAGCAATAATATCTCTAGGATTATTTAGTTCCTTATCATTAATCTTTTTTCTTTCTTTAATAAATATATTTAAAATAACCCCTTCTTTATTAAATTCTATAAAAGAAATATTTTTATCATTATTAATGATATTCTTTCTTAATCTTTCTTTTTCATTATAAGAAAAGAATCTTTTCCCCTTAAGATATTTAAATTTATAAATATATTTATCTTTTAATACTTTATTATCACAATAAACTTTAATATCATAAATAATATTACTAATATAAATATAAAATAAAATATTAATTATAAAAAAAATAACTAAATATTTATAAATATTAATAGTATTAAATAAATGAAATAATCCATATCTTTTTAATATAGTTATATAATTTCTTTTATTAATATTTTTAATAATAGATAAATCCTTATAGTCTATAATTAAAATAATATATTTTCTATTCTTATCTATATAATATAAATTAATATGTTTCTTAATAATTTCTTTAAATAAAGAATCAAGTAAATAACCTTCAATCTTAATTTTAACTCTATTCATAAATAGCCTCTATATTATTAATAATCCCTTTAACTAAGCATTCAGAATCATATATCTTACAAAGTTTAAGATTATTACCTATAATAGAAATAAATCCAAAAGAAGTCTTTATTTTTATATTAACATTACTAATATTAATAATATCTACATAATTAAGAACACTTATATTTCCTTCTTTAAAAGAAAGTCTAAACTTATTATCATGTAACATGAAATCACCTAATAAAGTTTATGTAAAACAAAAAAGAAGTATTAAACTTCTTTATAAATTATCATTAATAATATTCATAAATTCATCTTGAATTTCTTTAAGTCTTTCTTCAGTTGATGCTTCAAATCTAACAGTTAAATTAGGTCCGGTATTACTCGCTCTAACAAGTGCCCAAGAAGAGTCAAACATTACTTTAACGCCATCTATAGTAGTATATTTATAACCTTTTTCTTTAACATAAGCTTTAACTAAATTAACTATTTCAAATTTCTTATCATCAGTTGTTGCAATTTTTATTTCAGGAGTAGAAAAATATCTATTAATAGAACTTAATAACTGATCAATATTTTTATCAGTCTTAGAAAGTATTTCACATATTCTAAGTCCTGCATATATTCCAGAATCAAATCCTAAGAATTTATCCCTAAAATACATATGTCCAGAAAGTTCTCCACCAAAAGGTAAATCAAGTTCTTTACAAGCTGCTTTAGTATAACTATTACCAGTTCTATACATAACACCTTTACCACCAAGTTTTTCAATCTCATCACTTAGAGCTTTTGAACATTTAACATCATATAAAAACTCTTTCTTAGTAACATTAGAAATAATATTTCTAATAACCATAAGCATAATTAAATCAGCAGGAATAAACTTGCCACTATTAGATATTAATCCAACTCTATCCCCATCACCATCAAAACTAATACCCGCATCATATGAACCCTTTAAAACCTCATCTTTAAGCATAGAAAGATTTTCTTCAACAGAAGGATCTGGATGATGATTAGGAAAAGTTCCATCAGAAACATCATTAATATAAGTAACATCTATTGGATATCTATCAAATAAATCATGAACAACAATAGAAGTAGTTCCATTACCAGGATCAATAACAACTCTAGGTCTTCTACTATCAAACTCCAAGCATCTATCAAATAATTGAATATAATCATCTTTTATATTATATAAAGAAATAAGACCATTTCCACTAGAGAAATTACCATTAATAGTATATTTATAAAAATCAGTAATTTCTTTACCTTTAGCATTACCTGTTTCATTAAAAGCAATCTTATAACCATTATATTCTTTAGGATTATGACTAGCAGTAACCATAATACCTTGATAAACCTCTTTAAAAATACAAGCATAATAATACATAGGTGTAGTACAAAGTCCTAAACTAATTACATTAACGCCACTATCAGTAATACCCTTTAATAAACTATCATAAAGTAAATCACTAGAAATTCTATTATCATGTCCACATACACAAGTATTATGGCCATCTTTTAAAATATAAGATCCAAAACTTCTACCAATTGTATAAGATATATCTTCTGATAAATCATCAGGATAAACTCCCCTAATATCATATTCTCTAAATATTTCCTTTTTAATCTCTTTAGTAATATTCATATGCCCCTCTACTTTCTATATAATAATACCATAAATAAAATAATTTTTAAATCAAAAAAAGAAAATAACTATTTATTTTCTTTTCTTTTATTTTTAAGTTCAAGAACTTTTTCTTTAAATGTTTTAACTATAGTAGGATTAAATGTTTCAATATGAGGGAACGCTCCAATTAATCTATTAAATTGGAAAGAATGTTTTTTTAAAGCAGTCATAACCTTCTTGTGAGCTTCATTAGTAGCATCACCCTTAATCATCTTTAAACTACCCTTAACATTAGATAAAGCCTTAGTAGTAAAGCTAAAATCAAGTGTAAAGATAACAAAGCAAATAAAAGCAATAATTTCTAATACATTTTTATCAAGCATATTTAAAATACTAGTAATTAAAGGATAAATAGTATATAAAACAACAAGTCCAATAAGACCAAATAAAATACTATTTTGTAAACATATTCTACCATTTAAATTAAACTTATCATCACTATAATCCCACCATCTAACATTAAATATCTTTTCCATAAAATAACTAGTAAAATATTCAAGTAAACTACAAATAATACAAGTCATAGAAAAGAATATAATAGGATCATCTTTATATCCCATAAGAAGTAAAACAACTAAACTAGCACCAACTCCATATATAGGAATATAAGGTCCCAATAAGAATCCTCTATTATATACAAGTTTTTTAGAACCTACTGAACAAAAAGTACATTCAGTAAAATAACCTAAAATAGATGCAATAAAGAAAAACATAAAAATATAACATAAATTATAAAACACTATTTAACCTCCCTAAATTTTGAATCCATAATAGAATATAAATAAGTATAAACATGTTTATTAGTAATACTCTCAATATACACTTTATATCCATTTAATTGATCATCATAATGACTATCATCAATATTCTTAAGTTTATAATCAAAAATATAAATTTCATTATTATACTCAATCATTAAATCAATTATACCATGATATTCTTTATCCTTAGTATAAATAAATTCATATTCCTTGTATATATTACCACTTTTTATTTTACTAATTAAGGGATTATCTAAAAATTTACATATTTTGTCTTTCATAAATTTACTTATGTCAAATAAATCAAATTCTGGATTATTAAAATCTATTTGTTCAAGAACAAAATGGCACTTAGTACCAAACTCTAAAAGTTCTTTTTCTTCTTTGCTAATAATACTAATACTTTCCTTAGAAAAATGAGCATCATCAATTAATTCTTTAGACAAAATAAGAGGCTTAACATCTATCATATTATTATTATCATCTAACTTAATATCTTTTAAAGAATCCATATAATCTTTACTAATATTAGGAATATCTACATTAGTAATAAATCCTTCTAAGTTACCATAAATACTAGTAAGTATATTATAAAATGATCTATATTTCATTCTCTTATTAAAAGATACAAAATCATTATATTCTAAAACTTCTGACTTAGGACTAACTATAATTAATTTTTCTTTACTTCTAGTAAGAGCAACATATAAAAGTCTAATTTTCTCACTAATCTCTTCCTTAAGTTCATAGTTCTTATATAAAGATTTAATAATAGTATCTCTAAAAACATAGTTATTATAAGTAGGAAGTATTATTCCATATTTATTACTATAACTAATTCTATTATTAAGATCCATTAAATTAAATTCTCTTTGAAAGTCTGCAAAATAACATATAGGAAATTCAAGCCCTTTAGACTTATGAATACTCATTATCTTAACACTTTCTAAAGAAGAAACCTCCATATCATAAGTTAAATCATAATTATTTTTTCTAACATTACTAATATAATTAAAGACATCTATATTAGAATAACCCAAACTTTCAAGTTCCATAGTTAAATCAAATAAATAATTTGAAGATTTTTCTTTTAATAAAATATCATTTGTACTTAAAATACAACTATCAAAATTATAAGTTTCAAGAAGCTTTAAATAAAATTCTTTAGGACTTAAATTATCTAAACTATTTTTTAAAGATAAAGCTTTTTTATAAATATCATTTTCTTTAAAACTATTTTCTTTAAAAGTGATAAATATATCCTGATCACTATATCTATAAAGAAATGATCTACTAATGGATAAATAACTATATTTAAAATCTGTATCTAAATTATTATCATGTACTTTAATAACTAAATTATAAAGATTATATATAATATCAAAGAAAGAAGTATTATTAATATGTTCTTCTCTCATAACAGTTAAAGGTATATGTAAATATTCAAATATCTTTTTATATAAATCAAAATCTTTCTTATTTGATAATAAAATAACAAAATCATTATAGTTACATTCTCTTAAACTATTAGAATCAAAATCACATACCAAAGTTTTATTATCTATCTTATTTTTAATATCGTTAGCTATTATAAATATCTCTTTTTCAGTATCAGTATAATTACTATAATTATCTTTATCATAAGCTAAGATATCTAGATCATAATTACTATCAGCTTTTATATCATTATATTTAGTATTACCAAAAACAGCTTCACCATCACTCTTATAATTAGATCCACCTATTTCCTCATCCATAAAGGCATCAAACATCAAATTAATATTATTAAGAACTTCTTCCCTACTTCTAAAGTTTTTATTAAGATCAATCTTAACTCCATCTACTCCTTTAGAATAATTAGAATATTTACTTCTAAATATATTAGGATTAGCATTTCTAAATCTATAAATAGATTGTTTAACATCTCCAACCATATATAAGTTATTATGAGAAATAATAGAAATTAATTTTTCTTCTATATCAGAAGTATCTTGATACTCATCCACTAATATCTCAGAAAAACTATTACTAACTTCTTCTCTAATATCGGTATTATTAAGAAGTAAATTAATAACCATTATACTAATATCAGAAAAACTATAAAGATTATCTTTTTCTTTCTTCATATCATAATAACTATACATATTAGTAAGTAATCTAATAATAACTAAGCTACTTTCTTTAGTACTTAATAAATCATTTTTAATAGAACTACTATCACTAAATATACATAAACTATTAATTTCTTTAATTAATAAAGATAAGTCTTCTTTTATTATAGCCGCTTCCTCACTATAACCAGTTTTAGGAGGAAGTTTACAAGAAGAAAAGAACTCCTTAATTTCTTCATAAGTATTTACATCATATAACCCATTAATACATAAGTTAAATT
>OMQW01000037.1 GCA_900313345.1 uncultured Eubacteriales bacterium | reverse complement strand
TTATATATTTCAACTCTATCTTCGTAAGTTAATTTTGACATATAAAAACCTCGTTTCTATGTCCAAGAAACGGGGTTCATATCAAAACTCTAACTTTTTAATTATCACATTTATAAAGCATTCTACTTAAAGACTCACAACTATCATCACTACATCCACTACAACTGCCCCATCCAGTCCAGCCACCCCAAGGACCAGGACCAGGAATACATGGAGGACCTCCAACTATACAAACTGTATAACCATTTTCATTAGTAATAGGCGTTCCCCCCTCACCAGTACAACCTTGAGGGCTTATCGTTTCAGAACCAATCTGAGAATTCTTAGAATTACAATAATTATAAGTTCTATAACGACAATTATATTGCTTTTTACTAGAA
This sequence comes from uncultured Eubacteriales bacterium, assembly GCA_900313345.1. Taxonomy (GTDB): domain Bacteria; phylum Bacillota_I; class Bacilli_A; order RF39; family UBA660; genus UBA2730. Next base: position 8,992 of record OMQW01000037.1, on the reverse strand, counting down.
ACATTAACTGTACAACTAGACTTATTTCCAGCTAAATCTATGGCATCATAAGTAACGTTACTAGTAATACCATACTTAGTTCCATTTGGATCTTTATCCTGAGCAAGTCCGCTAAAATCATCTTTAGCTCTAACTGTTACACTAGTACTACCTGCACTCCATCCAGTATTCCCAGAACAAGTAATAGAAGGACTAGTAATATCAATTTTAACTAACTTAGTAGGACAAACAGTAATATTACCGGCTACATCCCTAATAACACCAGGAGAAACATCACCAAGAAAATTCTTATTATTAGTAATAGTTTTATAAACAGAAGTTCCAATCTTAGGTGAATTATTTCTAGTAGGATCACTAGAGTTATCACTTATAACCTTACAACCACTACTAGTAGATGAATCACTATAGTCATTACAATCCCCCCTTAATGTAACAGTCTTATTTGTCCAATCAGGATAATTTGTATAAGGTGTACATTTAGGTGCTATGTTATCTTGATAAAACTTATAAGGTCTAGACTTACAAGAATTACCATTTTCATCATAACCAATTATAGTTATATTATAAGTAGCAGACAAACTAGAAGGATAACTAAGTGATTTGTTAGAAGTAGCTTTACTAATAACAACTTCACTATTAACTCTCTTGTTACTAGTACCACCTACTGTTTTTTCTACTATAACATCATAAGAATAAATAGCGCCAAACTTTTTAATGTCAAAATTAAAATTACCATTAAGCCATGTATTTTCTTTTTTATTCGAAACTAATGAAACAGTAGTATCTGGATTACAATATCCTTCACTTGTTATATCTATCTTATAATCCAAAATATATTTATTACTAACTTTAGTACTTAAATTACCATCAGCATTAATAACATAAGTTTTAATAAAATAAGTACCCTTACTATTTAATTTAACATGAATATCTTTATCTTTATATTCTTTATAATTAGTAACCCCACCAATTAATAAATTCTCATTACCATTAACTTTATAAATTTCATATTTATAACTTAATACTCTAACATCATTATCAATAAATTTAATAGTAACATTAATATCTTTATTATTAGAATTTTTTCCACTATCAGGTGTATAAATAATATCAGTTTTAGTATCTTTTACTTGAAATAAATTATTTTCAATATAACTATTACAGTCACCATAATCAAGACCATATGAATATTCATAGTTAGTATTAGTTGATTTAACAACTAATACTTTGCTATTTAGATAATTCATTTCTTTTTTATTATAATCATATATATTACTTATATATTTTTCATCTATTAATTTTTTTAAAGATACCTCGCTTTTTTCTCCAACTGTTTTAGGGAGTAAAGAATAATTATCTTTAAAATAATCTCTTGCACTAGTAATAATTAAACTAATATTAGAATTACAATAATCACTTCTATTTTTACTAAGAATAGTACCAGTTGCAGGTATTGCAGTACCAGTAAGTATTCCTATTATTGTAATAGTAGCTAACAATTCAATTAAAGTAAATGCATTCTTTTTCATTTCATTACCTCCTTTTTATTAATAAGTTTGATATGTTAATCTAGATTCAGCTTCGCATGTATCACTCGCACAGTTATTACCAAAGCCCCAACCAGACCATCCACCCCAAGGATTCCAGCCTTCTTGACAAGTATTTTTTCTATAAGCACAATTACTCCATTCCTGATAAGTAGTTGTTGAATTATGGCAAACATAGCATTTTTCCGACCAAACACCATTCGCCGTATTTGAAACAGTTTTACATCCTGGAGTATGACTAGAAGTTCTATGAGTTTCATATTTACATGATCTAGTAGTTTTTGTTTTTGTAACATTTTCCCCCTGACAAGCATTAGGAGAACCAGTTAAACAAGTATTCCAACTTCTAGTATGATTTCTATATTCAGTAGCACTTTTTACTCGTAAAGAACAACTAGAAGAATTACCAGCCTTATCTATAGCAGTATATTTAGTAGTAGATTTTAACCCTGTTTTAGTACCCTTTGGATTTGTTCCAAAACCACTAAAATCATCGCTAGCTGCAACACTTCCACTAGCACCAGAAGCATTCCAACTACCATTAGCAGAGCAAGTAATTGTTGGGTTAACAATATCAATTCCAACCCAAATATTATCACACATTGTTCTGTTACCAGCATTATCATAAATAACACCAGGAGTAAAATAAGAATTAATATTAGTATCATTATTTATAACATTACAAATTGATGTATTTTTAGCACCATCATAAGAACAAGAATCTAATACTTTACATTTGCTGCTGATTTGTAAAGCCCCAAAATCATCACAAGCGCCTGTTAAAGTAACTGTTTTGTTTGTCCAATTAGGATGACTTGAAGTTGTAGTACATTTAGGTGGAATATTATCTTGATAATATTTATATTCTCTTGTTGTACAACTATTTCCGTATTCATCATAAGCAACTATATATATTGTATATATAAATGACTCACTACTAGGTGATGTAAGAGTCTTATCACTAGTAGCTTTACTAATTTTAGTAATAAAAGGTTCTTTATAATAAACATTGTTATTATATCCTTCTTTAGATACTAAAACATCATAAGAACTAACAGATCCTATTTTCTTAATATTAAATTTAAACTCACCATTAGACCATACATTTTCTTCTTTATTAGAAGAAATATAAATAGTACTCTTAGGGTCACATTTACCATCACTACCAGTTTTTAATACATATTTTAGTGTATAATTACTACTTTGTTTTTCACTTAGATTACCAGTAGCATTAATAGCATAAGCTTTAATAAAATAAGTCCCCATCATATTAAGCTTAACATTAATATCCTTATCCTTATAATCTTTATAATTAGTAATTCCACCTACTAATATATTTCCTTTATCAGTAACTTTATATATTTCATACTTATAACTAAGTACTTTTACGCCTTTATCATCAAAAGTAATATTAACATTAATATCTTTATTATCAGAATTAGATCCACCATTAGGAGTAAATAATATAAAAGCTTTTACATCAGTTTTTTGATATAAATTTCCTTTTAAATAATTATTACAATTTTTATAATCAATACTATAAGTATATTCATAATTATTTAGAGTAGATCTAACTACTTTTATTTTACTATCCTTATAATTAATTTCTTCTTTATTATAATCATAGATATTATCTATATATTTAGAATTATGAAGTTCTTCTAAACTAACTTCTGATGTATCACCTACTTGCTTAGGAAATAAACTAAAATGATCCTTAAAATAATCTCTTGCGCTTGCAGTAACTAAATCTATATTAGCTTCGCAATATTCAACTCTTGACTTTTTTAAAGCATCAGTAGTTGCTGGAATAGCAGCTCCAGTTAAAACTCCCATAATTGTCACAGTAATTAATAATTCCAATAAAGTAAATCCTTTATTTTTCATAATAAACTCCTAAAAATAACTCTTTAATAACCTATTTGCAGTAGTAAAGCAAAACATTCTTACATTATATGTTTGTGTTTTACTAGAATTATCAAAACTTACTGTTACGACAGGATCAATTATTGGTGTAGCAGTATTTGCTCCATTTATTTTGGTTCTATCATCCTTATAAATTTCCATATACCCAGAATTTATTAAATCATTTAAACTAATTATATATGTAGAAGGATAACTACCATTATTAGCTTCTTTAATATCAGGTCCTTCTTTTTGAATATAAGATTTAGCAGCTGTTCTCATAGCTTTCGCATAATATTCACATTGTCTAGTACTATTAGTACTAAGCATATTATTAAGAGATGGTATCATCATTAAACTAACTATACCAGTAATTGCAATAACAGCAATTAATTCAATTAAAGTAAACCCATTATTATTCTTCATAAAACATTCCTACCTTATAAATATTATTATACCATTAAATAAAAATAAGTAAAAGAAAAATAGTAGATAAAATCTACTATTATTTCCACTATCAGTACTATAATTAATAATAGTTTTAACATTAGCTTTCATATAAGTATTATTAGAAACATCACTACTACATGCTCCATAATCAAGTTCATATATATATTCATAGTTATTCTCAATACTTTTAATAACAAATATATAACTATTTTGATAATTCATTTTCTTTTTAATGTTCATCTATTAATGTTTTACAGGTATTTTATATTTAGATCCAATTTCTTTAGGTAATAAACTTTGGTAATCATTCATATAATTTCTAGCACTCATTACTAATAAATCAACATTAGAACTACAAAAATTCTCATAACTTTTTCTGTTAACATTAGAAATACTAGGTATTGCTGCATCAGTAATAACCCCAATAATTAATACACTAACAAGTAGTTCCATTAAAGTAAATCATTTATTATTATTCATATATATCATCTTAACTTAAATAAGTTATATCATAAATTATAAAAGTACAAAATATATTTTATAACATAATATAATATAGGTGATTATATGAAACAAAAAAAGCATCCATTTTATTGTAAATGTTCTTCATGCATAGCAAAAAGAAGAAATAATAAATATTTCTCCCTTCTTATATTTTCTATATTTGTAATAATAATTTGGCAATTATTAATACTTTGTATAATAACAACTAAATTAAATGCATTTTTATTATTAATATTAATTTCCATTATTATCTTTTTCATATATCTTATTATTTAATAAATTAAACTCATGATTATAAGATATATAATCAATAAGTCTATGAACATTATATGTATTATTAAAATGAGTATCGTTAAAAGATATTTTCCAAGGAATAGATATATTAAGTAAAAAATAAACTTCTTCTAACCTATTTAAAACATAATTACTTTTATATACTTTATATAAAGAATTAAAATCTTTATCATAATAATTTTTATATAAATCAATTAAATCATATACTGGACTATTAATAGAAGCATGATCTAAATTGGTAAAATATCCATTAATAAAATTATCTATATCTAAATGATTAATAATTAAACATTCTCTATATTTATTTGATTTATTAGCAAGTTCATAAAATAATTCATTCAAATATTTACAAAAATCTAAATTACTATATATATAACTAATATTTCTTAAAAATAAATACTCTTCAGGACTATTAAATGTATTAAGATTAAAACTATCTTCTAAACTAGAATAATAGTTATATAAATAATCAATATTATTATTAAATCCCTCATATATTTCTTTAACCCTATCTAAACTTAATTCTTTAAAAGAAGTAGTTTTACTATGCATAATAGCAAGACTATTAATCATATTTAATAAATTATTAAGTTCTATTTTATTATTATTTTCTAAATAATTATAAATAACTAAATCCTCATAATAATTAATAGGTCTTAAAAAAAGATTAAAATCATTACCTTCTAAAAAATTATATAAATCTTCTTTATAGGCATTTTTCTTAATTACATAAATCTTATCACTATAAACAATTAAAGCCTTATTAATATATTTATATTTATAAGGCTTAATATTATATTTAATAAATAAATTACTTAGATTCATCATCAGGTATTATTATGGAAGAATTAACTCTAATATTATCCAAATCATTATATAAGGCTAAAGTTTCTTTATTAGTATTATATTTTTTTATAACATCATCTAAAGAATCATTTTCTCTCATTATATAAACTCTATAAGTACTAAAATTATTATCATCTAAAGTAGCAAATATAGAAGATGTTTCAATAATATTTTTATTATCATTAGATTCTTCTTCTGTTTCTTTCTCTATATTACTATTAGTTATATTAACTTCACTATCTCTTTCTTTAACAGGTATTTCCTTTAAAAACTCAGGAACATCATCATTATCACATTCACGATGCTTAATATCACCTGATACTATAATACTAATATTACATCTAAGTATCTTATTATCAATAACTTCATAAGTAAAATTACTAATATTAAACTTAACACTATCATTATCTAAATTAAGAGCAATATCAATACTACAAGGAATACTAAAAGAAAAATCCTCAAGTAACATGCTTCCATCTAATATCTTATATTTACCACTAACATATAAATTACCATCAATAGATTCATCAATATATTTTAAATCATCTTCTAAGCTAATAGTATTTATTTCACCTATTCTAGTATTAAATTCTAAATCTTTAGTAAAAGTAATTTCTTTATTCATAAAAACCTCCGTTCTATAAATAATATGAATAAAGAATAAAAAAAAGACTTAAAGATTTTTTATATTTCTTAAAGTCTTTTTAGCAAGTTTACTTTCATAATTAGAATCAACTCTTTTAATAGTATCTTTTATTTTTAATAAGTCTTCTTTTTCAAATAATTTAGGACTAGTACTTAAAAAATAATTAGTAGAACCTAAAAACTCTGTAAAATTATCTTTAGTTATTAAATCATATTGATCATGTTTTAATAAACCAATATAACCATAATCAAAATCTTGTAAAGTTTTTATTCCATAACATAAATTATCAATATTATTATTAGTAATAAAAGTATTAGTATAACCTTTATTTAAGAACCTGGTATTTAATTCGTATTCTGAATAAAGTTTAATACTTTTATTTTTATCTTTAATATTATTTATACTATTTAATTCAATAATTAAACTATTTATATAAGAATAAAAATCCTTCATATCATCTCTAAATCTATATTTAGCTATTACATCAAGAGTTTTAGAAATTGCTCTTTTATTAACTAAAAAATAAGGTTTATCAAAATCCATCATATATTTAATATTAAATAAAAATTCTAAAAATGATGTTTTATCAAGAACATATTTTTCTAAAATATCTGAACTTTCAAAGTCATTTAAAACATATCTAATTAATGTTTTATAAATAACATCCATATCCTTTTCAGTCATAATTATCCCCTAAATATTTTTTTGTAAATATCATCATATTTTGAAACATAGTTAATCTTTAAAGAACTTGTAAGTTTATTATCTAACTCATTAATATCATTTTGATTAGAGCTTGGAACAAATATAGTAGTTATACCACTTCTTAATGCACCAATTAATTTTTCTCTAAGACCTCCTATTGGAAGAACAGAACCAGTTAGAGTTATTTCTCCAGTCATTGCAATATTATTAGAAACTGGAATACCCTTAAATAAACTTATAAGAACAGTAGTAATAGCAGACCCTGCTGAAGGACCATCTTTAGGAATAGCCCCTTCAGGAACATGTATATGAATATCTATTTTATTAAAATCAATATTAATACCATAACTATTTTTATTAGCTTTAATATAACTAAGTGCTATCTCACAGCTTTCTTTCATTACATCCCCTAAATTACCAGTAAGAATAAGTCTTCCTGTTCCCTCAAAATAATTAGCTTCTATTGGTAAAATATCTCCACCAAACTCAGTATAGGCCATTCCATTAACAATACCAGGAGTCTTATTCTTTAATGTTTTATTAAAGTTATATTTTTTATTTCCAAGAAGCTCTAATACCATATTAGAATCGACAACATAACTAACTAAACTTTTATCAGTTAATAATTTCTTAACTATTTTACGAAGAATTTCTTCAATCTTTCTTTCAAGTTCTCTAACCCCTGCTTCTTTAGTATAATAACGTATAATATCTAGTATTGCATCATCAGTAAAAGATACATTAAGCATAGTTAAATTAACAGATTCTAATGCTTTAGGAATTATATAGTTTTTACAAATATCTTTTTTCTCATACTCAGTGTAACTAGGTATTTCTATAATTTCTAATCTATCTAAAAGTTCATAAGGAATTCTATCTATATAATTAGCAGTAGCTATAAACATAACCTTAGATAAATCAACATCTTCATCAATATAATGATCTAAAAAATGTGTATTTTGATTAGGATCAAGTACTTCAAGTAAACTACTTGCAGGATCGCCCTTAATATCTCTAGTCATTTTATCAATTTCGTCAATTATAAATAAAGGATTCATACTATTGGCTTTTCTAAGCCCTTCAATAATTCTACCTGGACAGCTTGCTATATAAGTTCTTCTATGTCCAACAATCTCAGCTTCATCAGAAACACCACCAACACTAATCTTAGTAATATTTCTATTAAGAGCTTCACCAATAGACATAGCAAGAGTTGTTTTACCAACACCTGGAGGACCAACTAAACAAATAATAGGACTCTTTAAACTATTAGTATTTTGCTTAACAGCAAGATATTCTAATATTCTTTCTTTAACTTTAGTAAGTCCATAATGACTATCATTAAAATGCATTGAAACATCATTAAAATCATTATTATCTTTAGTAAATTTATTCCAAGGTAAATTTATTAACCAATCTAAATAATCTCTTATAATAGATGATTCAGGTGATTGTGTAGGAGTAGTTAAAAACCTATTAAGTTCAAGATTAGCTCTATCTTTTATATTCTTAGGAGCTTTTAATTTCTTAATACTATTTTTTAATCTATCATTTTCACTAGCAATATTATTATCTTCACCAAGTTCTTTATTAATAGCATTAATTTTTTCTCTTAAATAAAATTCTTTTTGACTTTTATCAATCTTATCACTAACCTCTTTATCTATCTTTTCTTCAAGTCTAGCATATTTAAGATCAATATTCATATCCTTAAGAAGCATCTTACATCTTTTAACACAATCTATTTCAGAAATATAATTAGCTTTTTTAGAAAATTCAAAAGGAAGAAAACTAATAATTAAATCAGTTAAATCATTTAGTGAATCAATTAAATCTATTTTAGAAAGAACAGCATTAGAAACATAAGGTAAAGTATCAACATACTTTCTTAAACTTTTAATTAATAAACTTTTTAAATTAGGATCAACAACTATTTTTTCATTTATTATATTATATTTTCCAGTATATATATTTTCATTATCAAATACTTGATAATCACTAATATTAACTCTATTTAAACCCATTAAAGTAATCTTGCATTTACCATTAGGAATATCCATAAAAAAATTAAGTTTAGCTAATACACCAATATTAG
>OMQW01000073.1 GCA_900313345.1 uncultured Eubacteriales bacterium | reverse complement strand
TAAATAATTTAACAAGTAATACTATTATGATAGGTCAAAAGTTAAAGATAAAACCAAATAATAAAACATATACAGTAGTAAAAGGAGATACTTTATACTCTATATCGAAAACTAATAATATAGATTTAAATACATTAAAAGAAATAAATAATTTAAATAATAATATAATATATGAAGGATTAGAATTAAAACTAGATAGAAATAATAAATATAATAAATACAATAAAGTATTTAATAAAGAATCAATATATAGTATTACACCTAAATATAATGTTCCAGTAAATAGTTTAAATAAAATAAATAATAACATAGTACCAATAAATGATAATCTAATAATTAACTAGACTTTTAAAATAATTGTATTATAATAAATATAGAATAGGATGGGTATTATGAATAAGAAAAAACTAAGATCATTTTTTAAATTTCTAATATTTATATGTATAGTAATAGTACTATCAATGATCTATTTAATTTATAGTGAAAACAAAAAATATGATACATACATAGAAACAGCAGCAGATAGAGTTGATTTTAAAAAAGTAAATAAAAATGGAATTGATTATTATCAAGGAAATTATAAATATATAGTAAATAAAAAAGAATATTTTTATACATCTAAAGTCTTATATTCAGATAGACCTGATACAATTATCCAAATAAGATATAATAAAGAAAATCCTAAAGAAGTATTTGATAAAGATCTAGCTAATACTTATTTAATAATTGCTCTAGTAACAGGTGGAATAGAATTTATTTTAATATTAATAACTATTTCTATATCACCAACTAAATTAGTAGAATATGTTACATGCCAAGTAGTTGAAACAGTTAACTGTGTAGGTGGAAAAAGGATTTATTTATGTGATGTAAATATTCCTAATACTTCACCTGATTATTATGATAAAAAATATTATGTATATTTCTCTAATAATGATGAATTATTTAAAATAGGTAATATATTAAAATTTAATAAATATAAATATAAAGAAGTATTTACAACAGAAGAATATCGAACAGTTAAAGCAAGAACTATATATGAATTTAATGATTTAGATTTTGAAGAAATAAAAAAACAAGGATAACCTTGTTTTTATTTTGTAATACTAGTTTCTTTTATAATAGATTGATTATCTACTGAAACACTAACTGTAGATAAGTCCCTTTTTCTTATATTTAAAATATCGCCATCACTTATAAATGACATAACATGTTCAAAGTATAAAGGATCTCCTTCTTTAATATATTCTCTAGAACCCATCCAATTATTACCAAGTTTAGCCATGTTACCAGAACCAAAATTATAAGCTTGAATCGCTTTAGGAATATCATAATTATATTTATCAAGTAATGATTGTAACATCATAGTTCCTATTTTTATGTTAGTAGAAACATTATTTAATTTATCTTTAGATATTTCTTCTTCATCAATACTACCAGTTTCAAAATTATATGCTTTAATAATACTTCCTTCATTAATTATAGCAACTTGCATAGCTCCAATTGCAGCATGTCCATCATATTCTTTATGAACACCACCACTTTCTTGACATATAACAGCTCTTATTAAAGTAGGATCTATTCCATAAATATGACCATAGTAATTATAATATTGTTCATAATTACTTGCTAAAGTAACTCTATCATCAAAAGATCTATCATTATAATTAAATGATATTTTAGGAAGATCATAATTGGTAACATCATCAGCATAATCTATTGGAGCATCATATTCTATAGCACCTGTTGCAACAGGAATATCTAGACTAGAATTAACAGATGTATTATCAATAGAAATATCATCAGTAACTCCAGCAAGAGGTGTATTATTATCATGTTCAATAGCATAAACATCTTTAACATTTAATGAATCTTCATACTTACTTGAATTAATTTTTATAATAGCAGTACTACCAATAATACCAGCAGTAGCAATAATAGTCCCTCTTATTATATCTTTTTTTAATTTATATTTTCTTTTTAATTTTTCAAAATTATTATTAAATCTATCAAGTATTTTGATAGCATCATCTATTGTATACTCAGATACTTTATAACCATATGACATATAATTTTTTTTGTTAATAGTTATATTATGATTTAATGCATAACGTGTAGCAAAATTAAAAACTTCTAAACAATCATAATTTAAATCTATATCTTTTTTATCAGATACTAAGAAACCTTCAACTATTTTCTTAAAACCTGCTTGTTTAACTACGAACTTTAATTTACTCATAAATCCCTCCTCCATATTTAACTGCTGTGAGTATAGCATAAAAATAAAAAAAAATAAAGTCTAAGACTTTATTTACTTTTTTTCTTATCTTTTAAATATAAAACATTAACAACTTTAACTTTTTTACCAATTCTTGTTTCGAATTTGTATCTAACACCAACTGGAAGTTTTTTCTTAACTACTTTCATATTAATCCTCCACAAATTAATTATATCACTAAATATTAATATGGTGTAGGATTACTCATTAATTTAATAATAACATTCATATCATCGTCTTTAGCCATAACATTTCTTTTAATCATAGAACACTTCTTACACTTATATACTATCTTATAAGTATTCTTAAAAGGTAAAACCCCTATAGGCTCTAATGTACCATGACAATTACATTCTCTATCCCCTGGATTATTATCAACATGTATAGAAGATAAGCAATAAGGACAATGATCCCTAGCCGTATAGCTAAGCTTACTAACACTTTTTCCACATACATGACATATAAAATTTTCATCTATCATTTTAAATCTTTTATTATCCATAAATAAACCTCTATAAATATTATATAATAAATTGACAAATAAATAAAATAATTATAAAATAAAAAGCCTAGTAACAAAGAGGTGGCATAATGGAATTTAGAAGCAAAGAAGAACTTATAAAATATTTAAGTAACTATAAATTAGTAGAAGTAGGTATAGGTACAGAAGGTAAATGCTTTAAAACTGATAATAAAGCTATAAAGATTTTGAATAATCCCTTAAAAAGTAATTATCATAAAGATAGAATTATAACAAAAAAAGATATTAATCTAGATAGCTTCCTATTTCCAGAAGAATTATATACTGTAAATAATATAGTATATGGATATACAACTGAATATATAGAAGGAGATAT
>OMQW01000019.1 GCA_900313345.1 uncultured Eubacteriales bacterium | reverse complement strand
TATATATTTCAACTCTATCTTCGTAAGTTAATTTTGACATATAAAAACCTCGTTTCTATGTCCAAGAAACGGGGTTCATATCAAAATATCACTTTTTGATTTTATTCACAATTAATGTTGAAAAAAATATTTATTATTTATATTTTATAAAGTATGATATAATTAATTAAAATAGAAAGAAGATAATTATGGAAAATAAGAAAGTTTATAAGATTAAATATAATTCACCTAAAGAAGCTGAAATAGGTAGATTAATAATCCAAAAAAATAAAAAACTAGCTAAAATTGATAATAAAAAAAATAATAAAGTTTTAGTTAAAAATGATTACAGTGGTTATATTAATGGTGTATATTTAGCCTTCATCATTATATTTTGCACACTTGTACTTGGATTTATTGCTTACATAATAGTAAGAGGTATGTAAATGGATGAATTAAAAAAGAAATATTTTGAAATGATTAAAAACTTAGAAGAACTAAGCAATGGATTATTTCAAAATGAAAAGGATTTTAGGCTAAATGAGATAGCAGTTAAAGCTTATATTTTAGAATCTTCTTTCGCTAAAGTATTAGAAAAAAATGGTATAACTGATATAGATACTAATAATATAAAAGATTATATTAAAACATATGAAGCTAATTATAATAATGAAATAAAAGACATTTCATATGCAGTAGAATTATTTGAGTTTATTCAAGAGTTAAAAGAAATAAAAACTAATAAACAATAGTTGTGGATAAAAGATTAATAAGTAACTTATTAATCTTTTTTATTAACAATAAGTGTGGATAATTAATTGTGTTATAATATAACTAAGGAGAATATTATGAAAAAAGTTAATAAATATATTCTAGAAATTAATAATGAAGTTGATATTAAAAATTTTTATAATAATTTAAATAGTTATATTAAAAATATTAATAAAAGTAATATGGAATTAATAATAAATAATAAGATTAGTGATCTAGAAAAATATGAATTAAAAGAAATAGAAAAAATTTATAATATTAAAGATTCTTATAAAAGGTTAAGTTATACATATGATTCAATCTGTGATACATTAGATAAATATGTTACTAACAATATATGTGAATTTGATGATAAAGGATTATGTATAGCAGAAAGAAACAATAAAACAAAAACTAATACAAATGGATGTTGTGGAAAATGTATTTATGTAGGAAATAAAGGATGTACCATAAAAAGTCTTACTTGTAAAATGTTTTATTGCAAATATATAAAAAGCATTAAACAAATACCTAATTATAAAGATATTAAAGTATATAAATATTTTCTAACTAAACCTCAAAAACTTATTCTTGAGACAAGTTTTTGGACAACAAAAGAAGAAAATATGAAAAAATTGTATAAATCAACATATATAAGATGGTTATTTATGAAAAATAAAGAAATGAAAAGATATTAATAAGAGGTTTATACCTCTTATTTGCTTTTACATAAGAAATATGTTAATATATATCGAGGTTTGGTGATGATATAATGAAATTTAAGAACGAAGATCAATTTAAGTATTTTATGAAAAAATCTTCTAAAGAGTTAGGAATTACAATTCCTCATGTTTATACTACTTATTTTTCAAGAACCCTTTTAGAACGTTTAGCATATCTAAATTATGGTGCATTTGTAACAAAGGGCAGTTTTTCACAATATGTTCATATGAATAAATTATTAAGACCTGTAACAGATATAGATTTAGCATCAGAAACAACATTTGATGAGTCTTTATTACCATTATTTGATAAAATAAATGATAATGATGAAGATATTAAATACACTATTGTAAATGCAAGAAGAACTAAAACTAACATGTTAAAATTATCAGTTAATGGAACAATTGGAAAAATAATTATGCCAGTTAAAATAGATTTTGATGAAAATAATAATAGAATATTTGAAGTTCAATATAAACCAGTTGTTCCAATATTTACAGGTGATGAAAAGTTTTATATTAATACTCCATCATTTGAAGAACATTTAGCAGAAAAACTATGTATTATTGCAGAATCAAATAAAGAAGACGTAATTAATACAAGAGTAAAAGATTTTTACGATATATATGAGATGCATGGTGATAAATATGATAGAGATAAATTTTCTATATACTTTGAAAGAATGATTAAAGAACGAAAAAAAATAGATATTAATAATTTATCTACTCTTCATCTAAATAAAAATTTTGTAGAATCCCATCAAGATACTTGGGAAAATATATCCAAAAAATATGAGTTTCTAGATAAAAATATAGATTTAGATGAAGCTGTATATTATACTAGAGCAGTATTAAGTGAACAATTACAAAATATAAGACAAAATAGAAAAGTTTATACAAAAAAATAAACTTTTTTATTTTTTTCTTACGAAAACAAAAAAATATGATGTAGTTGAAAAGTTGCGTTAAAAAAGGAGAAAAATTATGAAGAAAGAAAAAGACTACTTAGGTAGTGAAAAAATAACAAAACTATTATTATCATTTGCACTTCCAAGTATGATAGGTATGCTTGTAAATTCGCTATATAATATAGTTGATCAAATATCTATTGGATGGGGTGTAGGTTACTTAGGTAATGCTGCAACGTCAATAATATTCCCATTAAATATGGTATGTTTAGCATTTGCTTTAATGTTAGGTGATGGTGCAAGTGCATACCTAAGTATTAAACTTTGAGAGCATAAAGATAAAGAAGCAGGTGCTGGAGTTTCTACTGAAATAATTACATCAATAATATTTTCAGTAATTATAACAGCATTAATAATTATATTTTTACTACAATTAGTAAACGTATTTGGTTGTACTAAAGCAATTAGACCATATGCCTTAAGCTATAGATTATTTATAGCATTAGGTTTCCCGTTTATGATGATAGGAACATCACTAAATTCATTAATAAGAACAGATGGAAGTCCTAAATATGCAATGAAATCTATGATAGTAGGTGTAGCATTAAATTGTATTTTAGATCCTATATGTATATTCGTATTAAAATGGGGAGTAGAAGAAGCAGCTGTTGCAACATTAGTAGCTCAATTTGCATCATTCTTAATTAATATTTTATATATAAGAAAATTTGTATGCTTGGTATATCAAGCTTGATAACTCAAATGGCTATAGTTGTAGTAGTTACTACTGAAAACAATGTTCTATCTAAATTAGGAGCACAATCTAAATTTGGTCCAGAAATACCAATAACAGTATTAGGTATTGTTATGAAAATGAGTCAAATATTAAATAGTATTATAATTGGTCTTGCTATAGGAGCCCAACCAATACTTGGCTATAACTATGGAGCAGGAAATTATAAAAGAGTTAAAGAAACATTTAAATATGTTATAAAAATATCATTAGTTATAAGTACAATAGCATTATTACTATTCCAAATATTTCAAGAACAATTAATTAGTGTTTTTGGTAAAGGTAATAATTTATATATGGAATTTGCAAGAATGGCATTTAGAACATACTTAATGATGACTATCTTAAATGGTGTTCAAATACCATCAAGTATCTTTTTCCAAGCAATTGGACGTAGTAATAAATCTGCAATAATTTCTTTATCAAGACAAATAGTTATTTTAATACCTTCAATGATAATTTTAGGAAAAATATATGGAATTAATGGTATTTTATATTCAGGACCTCTAGCAGACATACTTGCATTCTTAA
This sequence comes from uncultured Eubacteriales bacterium, assembly GCA_900313345.1. Lineage (GTDB taxonomy): Bacteria > Bacillota_I > Bacilli_A > RF39 > UBA660 > UBA2730. Next base: position 17,097 of record OMQW01000019.1, on the reverse strand, counting down.
TCACTCTAATTCTATTAATCCATGAATTTAAATTATTAAAAGAAGATAATGAAGAAGAAGTATCAATTGAACAAACACAAGCTAAATTGAAAAATCATATAGTTATAACTATAGGAAGAGAATATGGTTCAGGTGGTAGATATGTAGGTAAATTAGTTGCAGAAAAGTTAGGTATAAACTGTTATGATAATGAATTTATCGAAAAGCTTTCAAAGCAAACAGGTTTATCTAAAAAATACATCGCAGAACATGAACAAAAAGAAACAGGAACACAAAGTTTTGGTAATATAGGAGAACAAGATGATCTATTTATCAAAGAATCTAATTTAATAAATAATTTATATAAAAAAGAATCTTGTGTAATTATAGGTAGATGTTCTGATTATATTTTAAAAGATAAAAAGGATGTATTTAAAGTATTCATATATGCTGTAGAAAAAGAAAAAGAAAATTGAGCTATTAAATATTATGGATTAAATAAAAAAACTGCTTTAAAAGAAATTAATAAAATCAATAAAAAACGTAGTAAACATTATAAGTATTATACAGAAAGAAATTGGACTCATCCATCTAACTATGATTTAATGCTTATGATAGACAAAATAGGTGTAGAAAAAGCATCAGATATAACAGTTGATTTAATAAAAAATGCTTAATAGCATTTTTTTATTGAAATAAATTATAAAAGTGATAATATAGTTCTCATAAGAGGAGAAATTATGGACAATTATTTAACAAATGATGAACAAATACAAATTATTTTAAGAAATTATCAAAAAAATAAAGACTTAGAGGATTATGCTATTGATGAATTAGCAAAAAGATTAAAAAATATAAAAACAAAAGATGAAATAGTTAAAAGATTAAAAGAAACTAACTATATGGGAACTTATGTAGTAGGTGACTCAATTATTAATGATAGCGAAAGCGAAGAAAAAGATATTGTTGGAAGATATTATAATCAAGCAAAAATTATAGCAGTAAGTAAAAAAGATATCAATCATGAAAAAACAATAATTCATGAATTTGGGCATGCTTTAATAAATGACGAACTAACAAGCAAAATTAATATAGATGAAGATAAAAAAAGATATGGAATAGGACTAGAAGAAGCAGCATGTGAAGTTTTATCACTTTCTGATGACATTAGTAATATTAATTTAAATAAATTTAATGATTCTTCATATGAAAAACAACTATTATTAAGTTTACAAATAAATGACTTATATAATTATATAAAAGATGCAAAGTATAATAATACTTATGAATTAATATTTGATAATCCTAGAAAATATTTACAAACAGTAAGAGAAATATTTGATGTTAATAATACAATTAATGGTGAAATGGAAGAAGAAACATCAAGAAAATTATCATATCAATTAGCATTACAAAATGTAATAGTTGCAGATGATATAACTAATTATCCAATGGCAAGTAGTTTATCACTTGAACTAACAATGTTAGTAGATGCACTTAACTCTTTATATTTAAAATTGTTAGGTAATGCATATTTAGGTGAAAATATAAAGTTATATAAACATATTAAATTGTTGGAAAGAACCAATGAGGGAAAACTATTATCTACTATATTTGGAGAAGAACAAGATTATATTAATAAAGTATTAAATATGATTTATAATATAAATGAAGTTATAGAAAGTTCTTGTAATGAAAGAAATTATAATGAATTATCTCCTAAAATATTAATAAAAAAATAATATAGATAATTATCCTAAAATATAATATAATAAATATGATTAAGGAGAATTATATGAAAGATAAAAGACTTTACAAAATAGAAGATGGAAAAATGGTTGCAGGAGTAGCCGGCGGACTTGCAGAATATTTTGATATTGATCCTACAATTGTTAGAGTAGTATGGGGATTATTATGCTGTGCGTATGGTACAGGATTAGTAGCATATATTATTTGTGCATTTGTCTTTCCAGAAAAAAGTTCTGTAGTAAAAGAAACTAAGAAAACAAAAAAATAGGACCATGTCCTATTTTTCTTTAAGTGCTAAAAAGCACTAATCTATATTAAGAGGATCTTCACACTTCATAGTGAACCTTCCTCATTAATATAATATGTATATAAAAATAAAATATACCAAGAAAGGATAAAATATGGAACTAAATGAAATTAAAAGAAAATTAGAAGAATATAAAAATACACTAAATGATCTATGGAGGTCACTTTGAAGGTGATAAAAAAGAAGAAAAACTGAAAGAATTAAATAACAAAACACTTGAAGAATCTTTTTGGAATAATCATGAAGAAAGTGATAAAGTATTAAAAGAAATATCTAAAATAAAAAATAATATTACCCCCATAAAAGAGTTAATTAATGAAGTAAATGATTATATAGAATTAATTGATTTAATGACTATAGAAGAATTACAAAATTTAGAGAATAAATTAGAAGATATTGCTAATAATATAACTAATCTAGAAAAATTAACATTACTTAATGGTAAATATGATAGTTTAGACTGTATTGTTGATATACATAGTGGCGCAGGTGGAACAGAAGCTTGTGACTGGGCTTATATGATATTTAGAATGTATACTAGATATTTTGAAAAAAAGGGATTTAGTTATAAAGTATTAGATTATCAAGAAGGTGAAGAAGCAGGCATTAAAAGTACATCTATAGAAGTAACAGGAGATAATGCATATGGACTTTTAAAATGCGAAAAGGGAGTTCATAGATTAGTAAGATTATCACCATTTGATTCAAATAATAGAAGACATACTTCTTTTGCATCAGTAGAAGTAACACCAATAATAGAAACTGATGATGATATTGAAATAGATCCTAAAGAATTAAAAATAGATGTATATAGATCATCAGGTAAAGGTGGACAAGGAGTTAATACAACCGATTCTGCAGTAAGAATAACGCACTTACCTACAAAAACTGTTGTAACTTGTCAAAATGAAAGAAGTCAAATACAAAATAAAGAAGAAGCAATGAGAGTATTAAAAAGTAAACTTTTATTAATGAAATCAATAGAAGAAGAAGAACATCTAAGAAGTGTAAAAGGAGAAGAAAAAAATATAGAATTTGGCTCTCAAATAAGAAGCTATGTAATGCATCCATATTCTATGGTAAAAGATCATAGAACAAATTATGAAACAAGTAATGTATTAAAAGTATTAGATGGTGATTTAGATAATTTTATAGATGCATATTTAAAGAAGTAGTAATACTTCTTTTTTTGGAGGATATATGAAAAAATATATATATTTAGTATTAGAATTATTTATATCAGCATTATTTGTAAATATCTTTTTAAAGAAAAATAATATTTTAGTTGGCTTCGTTCCTTCACTAGCACTAATTATATTTAATAAGTTTAAAATAAAAGTAGAGATAACAATTATTATAATTTCTATAATTTTAATACTATTTTCATACCTCTTATTAGATAAAAAATGCTCTAATAGTGCATTAATAGGAATAATAATATATAATATATTTCTAAATATTACTAAAAATATTACATTATCTATAAATAATTTATTAATTGGGTCGTTGTTTTTAGGTTTAGTAACAGGATATTTAAGTTATAAAGTATATTTAAATGGATTAACTCCTAATCCTTTTGGAGTATTAGTTTTAATAATTAATAAATATTTAAAAAAAAATATTGGATTAATAAATTTAATTTTAAATATAATGATTATTATTATATCTATGTTTTTAATAACAATTAAAAATATAGAATATAGTATATTAATTAATATAATTAATGGTTTAATTATAGGAATATTATTACGTAAAAAAGATATTTATGAAAAATAGATATCTTTTAATTTTATTCTTAGTGTGATATACTCATAAAGTATAAGGTGGTCGATAAAAGTGGATATAATAAGACTTAAAAATGTTAAAAAGCAGTACAAAAATGGTACAACTGCGCTTTATGATATAAATCTTTCAATTAAGAAAGGTTCATTTGTATTTATTATAGGTGGTTCAGGTAGTGGTAAATCAACATTAATGAAACTTCTTTATAGAGAAGAAAAGCCAACAAAAGGACAAATAATTGTTGGTGGTATTAATGTTGCTAAATTAAGAAATAGTAAAATATATAAATTAAGAAGAAATTTAGGAATTGTTTTCCAAGATTATAGATTACTTCCTAAACAAACTATTTATGAAAATGTTGCTTTTGCTATGGAAGTTATTGGAGCAACTAAACAAGAAACAAGAGTTAAAGTTCTAAAAGCCTTAGAAATAGTTGGTTTAAAGAATAAAATACATAACTATCCAGATCAATTATCAGGTGGAGAACAGCAAAGAGTTGCAATAGCTCGTGCTATCGTAAATAATCCAAAAATGTTATTATGTGATGAACCTACTGGAAATCTTGATCCAGAAAAAAGTATGGAAATCATGCACATTATTGAAAAAATTAATAATGATTGGGGAACTACAGTAATAGTAGTTACACATGATAAAGATATTGTTAATAAAATGAAGAAACAAGTTATTACAATCAAAGATGGAAGAATTATTAACAACGTAGAGAAAGGAACATACGATAATGAAAATGCTTAGAATGTTTGGTAGAAGTATAAGAGATGCCTTTAGAAGTGTCTTTAGAAATTTCAGTTTATCATTAGCATCTATTTCATGTATTGCTATAACACTAGTTATTGTAGCAATATCAGTTCTTACATTTTTTAATATCAAGAACTTTACAAATGAAATAGAAAAAGATTTAACAATAGTAGCCTTTGTAGATAATGATGCTGATGATGAAGATATTGAAAGAATTAAAACTAAATTACAAAGTAATGAAAATATAGATAGATCTAAAATTGTATATAAAACAAAAAAGCAAGTTAAAGAAGAAATGCAAAAAGAATCAGATATTTTCAACTCAGTAATGAATGAGTGGGATGAAAAAGATAATCCACTAAAAGATACATTTCAAATAAAAGTAAAAGACGTAGAAAAAATTAAATCAACAGCAGATGATATAAAAGAAATAGAAAAGATTAACACTGTAAGATATGGTGAAGGATTAGTAGATAAACTAATAAGTGCATTTGATACAATTCAAAAAGTAACTTATGGAGCAGTAATTGCCCTAGTTATAGTAACAATGTTCTTAATAGTTAATACAATTAAATTAACTATCTATTCTAGAAAAAGAGAAATTAGTATTATGCGTTTAGTTGGAGCTAATAATTTTACAATAAAAACTCCATTTGTTATAGAAGGAATGTTCTTAGGATTACTTGGCTCAGTTGTTCCAATATTATTAATAGTATTTGGATATCCTTACATTTATAAAAGTTTAAACGGTTATGTATTTTCTCCACTAATTAATTTAATTAGACCTTATCCATTTATATATAACGTATCATGTATTGTTGCAATAATTGGTATGGTTGTAGGTATGATAGGTTCTGCAAAAGCAGTAAGAAAATATTTGAAGGTGTAATTATGAAAAAAAAATTAATATATATAATTTTAATTTCTTTTATTAGTATTATGCCACTAAATACTCATGCGAAAACTTTGCAAGATCTTCAAAGTGAAGTAGATAAATATACAAGCGATTTGCAAGAAAAACAAGCAAAACTTGTAAAAAACAAAGAAGAAGTTCAAGCAGTAAAAAATAATATAGCAAAAATAGAAACAGAAATAAGTAATACAGAAAAAGAAATTAGTAATTTACAACAAGAAATAAATAAATGCAATGAAGAAATAAAAAAGAAAACAGAAGAAATAAAAAAGATAGTAGCATATTATCAAATAGAAAATGGAGATAATGCCTATCTTGAATACGCTTTTGGTGCGGAAACTATACAAGATATGATATATCGAGTATCAATAACTGAACAATTAGCAGAATATAATAATAAAGTAATGAAAGAATTACAAGAACTAATAAAACAAAATGTTGCTAAAAAAGCAGAAATGCAAATAAAAAAAGAAAATCTTAATACTTTAAAAGCTAACTTAAAAGAAGAACAAAGTAAGCTTGAAATAGAAGGAAGAAAAATAGCAGATTCAATGCCTTCAGTAGAAGAACAAATAAAAGCAGCCAAAGCAAATGTAACATATTATAAAAATTTAGGTTGTGGACAAAATGAAGATATAAACGTTTGTCAAAATAGAATATTTAGAAGTAGAGGTGGTTTGCTGCCATCAAATGGAGCATTTTTAAGACCATTAACTTCAGGAACAAGAAGAGGATGTATTGGCAGCTACGGAGGACATATAGGTTGTGATATAGAAGCAAATGGAGATGGAACTATTTATTCCATAGGAGATGGCTATGTTATAAGAGTTACTAAAGATAATTGCTCTAAAAGTTGGTGTAATTATACATGCAGTGGAAATGCTAATATAGTTGCAGTTAAATATTTAGCACCTAATGGAAAAAATATTTATGTTGAATATGTACATATGAGTAGTGTTAGTGTTTCCGAAGGACAAACTGTAACAAAATATACAAAGATTGGGTATATTGGCCATACAGGATGTACATCAGGCCATGAAGCGGGCGGAGTATATACACACCTACATTTAGAAATATCAGCATGTAGTTGGTATCCAGGTGGTGGTTGTACATATAATGGTTATTTAAATAATATTTTGAATCCACTGGATTATGTATCACTTGGAGGTAATGGTAGCAGTTGGTCTACTAGATAAAAAGAATCTTTAGATTCTTTTTTTCAACATAAGGTTTAGTAAATAAAATTATTAATTCAACTTTAAGTTTAGTTAAAATATATTGAAAAAAAAATAAAAGCACAATAAGATGATTTTGTTGGAGGTAAGAATTATGTCAAAAAGAGGAATTAGATTATTAATAGCATTTATTTTAGGAGTAATTATATTAGGAACTTTATATTTAGTAATTAATAATAAAAAGATAACACAAGCAGGCAAAGATTTTAAACATGAATATGAAGCAATTAATGGAAAAGAAGCTGGACATGGATCAGCATATAGAAAAATATCTATATCGGAAAACAATAAGTTTAAGCATGTATCACAAAAAGAAGTTTTAAAGAAATTAGAAAATAATGAAACATTTTATTTATATGTTGGAGATAAAAAATGTCCTTGGTGTCGTTCAGCTATAGAAAAAGCAGTTGAAGTTTCAAATAAAGCTAAAAATGTAAAAGAAATATATTATGTTAATATATGGGATGAAGACTTTAATGAAGTACTAAGAGATAAATATAAATTAAATGATAATGAAAGTTTAGAAAAAGTAAATGATGGAACAAAGCTTTATAAATTAATGCTTAAAAGATTTAACAAAGTTTTAAGCGATTATAATCTTAATAAAGAAGATGGAACAAAAGTAGAAGTGGGAGAAAAGAGAGTTTATGCTCCTAATTATTTCTATATAAAAAATGGTAAAGCTAAAAAAATGGTAGAAGGTACTAGTGATAAACAAGAAGGTGCTTTTGATAAACTAACTAAAGAAATGCTAAAAGATGAAGAAGATATTTTTAAAGAATTCTTTAAAAACTAATACGAAAAAAGTATTAGTTTTTTCTGTTGTTGACTAATTTAAACTAATATGATATAATAATCACACTTTTAAGGGGGATATTAAATGAATATTAATTTAAAGAAAGCAGCACTTCTACTAGGTACAACAAGTGTAGTATTAGTAGGATGTGGTAAAGCAAAAAAAATAGATGAATATAGTGATGATTCGTTAAAAGATAGTGAATATGAACAAAAAGTAATTACAATTGAAAAAGAAATATTAGAAAATAATAAAGAACAAGTAATAGAAAAAGAAGTAAAAGAATATAAAGATGTTGATATATCATTTTATTTAAGAAACGATTCTAATATTTATGATGAAGACGGAAATATTATTACATCTGAAAAACAATATCAATATGGTTTTGCAACAAGAGACTATGGAGATAAATATCTTGCAGTAATAAATGATACAGCAGGTTACATTGATAAATCTAATATTGCAGAACTATCAGGAACTTATGTAGTTGCAGATATTACTGACCAAAAATTAGATATATATGAAGATGATAAAATAGTAATGTCTTCCCCAATAGTTTCTGGTAAAGATAAAACACCATCTACTATAGGTGCTTTCGAAATATATGATATCACAAGAAATAGATATTTAATTGGTGATACTTATAGAACTTGGGTTGACGTTATGATGAAATATAATGGTGGTGAAGGACTTCATGATGCTGAATATCATACTGACTATGATGAAAATGGCAATATTATAAAGCAACATGGATGGAGAAATCTAGAAGATTTTGGTGGAGAAACATATCATGAAAAAGGATCTCTTGGATGTTTAAATATGCCACATGATAAAGCTTTAGAAGCATTTGATATTTTAGATTATGGTGATAAAGTACTAGTTAAAGAATAATTTAAAGATTATTCTTTTTATATGTTATACTAATTATATTAAATAAGAATTATGTTTAAAAGAAATTGAATAAGTTAATGATATAAATGATGAATTAATAAAGAAAAAATGATATAATATCAAGCAAAAAGAGGTGATAATATGAGTAGTCCATTTAAATTAGAATCAAAATTTAAACCAAGCGGAGACCAACCACATGCAATAGATGAGTTAGTAGACGGAATTGAAGAAGGAAAAAAAGAGCAAGTTTTATTAGGGGCAACTGGAACAGGTAAAACTTTTACAATAGCAAATGTTATAGAAAAAACAGGTAAAAAAACTCTTGTATTATCACACAATAAAACTCTAGCAGGGCAACTATATAGTGAGTTAAAAGAATTGTTTCCAAATAATCATGTATGTTATTTTGTATCATATTATGATTATTATCAACCAGAAGCCTATGTCCCAGTAACCGATACTTATATAGAGAAAGATTCATCAATAAATGACGAAATAGATGAACTTCGTCACTATGCAACAAGTAGTTTATTATCTTATGATGATGTAATAGTAGTAGCAAGTGTTTCATGTATTTATGGTATTGGAGAAATAGAAGAATATAAAAATAAAATGTTAACTATAACAGTTGGCGAAGAGGTAAAAAGAGAAACTATTTTAACTAAACTAGTAGATATGCTTTATGAAAGAAATGATTTAGATTTTAAACGTGGTACATTTAGAGTAAGAGGAGACGTTGTTGAAATAATTCCAACAAATCAAAATACTGTTGGTTATAGGATTGAATTCTTTGGTGATGAAATAGACAGAATAAGTGAAATAGATAGTTTAACAGGCAATATTATAACTAACAAAAAAAGTATATCAATATTCCCAGCAAGTCACTTTGTAGTTAGTGATGAGCATTTAAAAGATGCTATTAAAAGAATAAAAGAAGAAGAAATAGAAAGAGTTAAATATTTTAAAGATAATAATAAATTATTAGAAGCTGAAAGACTAGAGGGAAGAGTTAACTACGATCTAGAAATGCTAGAAGAAACAGGTTTTTGTTCAGGGATAGAAAATTATTCAGCACCTATGGCAGGAAGAAAGCCGGGAGAAACTCCAACTACATTAATGGATTTCTTTGGAGATGATTATCTTCTTGTAATAGATGAATCACACGTTACACTCCCTCAAATAAGAGCAATGTATAATGGTGACCGAGCAAGAAAAATGAATCTAGTTGACTTTGGATTCAGACTTCCAAGTGCCCTAGATAATAGACCATTAAAATTTGAAGAATATGAGAAAAAAACTGATCAAATTATATATGTATCAGCAACTCCAGGAGATTATGAATTAGAACATACAAATGGTAAATATGTTGAACAAATAATAAGACCAACAGGACTTCTTGATCCAACTATCGAAATTAGAAAACAAGAAGGTCAAATAGATGATCTTATAAGTGAAATAAAAGATAGAATGGAAAAAAATGAAAGGGTATTAGTAACAACTCTTACAATACATATGGCAGAAGAATTAACAGATTACTTAAAAGAATCTGATATTAAAGTAGCCTACCTACATTCTGAAGTAAAAACACTAGAAAGACTACAAATAATTCATGATTTAAGAACAGGTAAATATGATGTTATTGTAGGAATAAACTTACTAAGAGAAGGAATCGATATACCAGAAGTAAGTTTAATAGCAATACTAGATGCTGATAAAGAAGGATTCTTAAGAAGCACAAGAAGTTTAATCCAAACAGTAGGTAGATGTGCAAGAAATCAAAATGGTCATGTAATAATGTATGCAGATAAAATAACAGATTCAATGAAACAAACAATAGATGAAACATATAGAAGAAGAAACATTCAGGATGCATATAATAAAGAACATAATATCATTCCTAAAACAATACAAAAAGATATACGAGAAGTAGTTTCAAATATTGATACTACAAAAGATAAAAAAGTTAAAATGTCTAAGAAAGAAAGAGAATTAAATATTAATTCTATTGAACAGGAAATGAGAGAAGCAGCTAAAAACTTAGACTTTGAAAGAGCAATGGAATTAAGAGATATTCTATTTGAATTAAGATCGGAGTAGAAAATGGAAAGAAAAGTAAATAAAGTAGAGCAAGTAAGTAAAATAAATAAAAGTTTTAATCAAAGTAATCTTAATAATGCAGGTCATAAAAGACATGAAAATAATTTTGATGATTTATTAAAAGATAAAGAAGATAAATTAAAAGAGCAAGAAGCTAAAGAAAAGAAAAAAGAAGAACTAAAAGATTTAAGACAAAATCTTTTGGATTTATATGAAACATCTAAACATTTTAAATTTTAGTGGCATAAATTGCCACTTTTTATTTTTGCATTTTTTTGATATAATATGCACAGGTGATTTAATATGGATAAAATTATTATTCGTGGTGCACGTGAAAACAATTTAAAAAATGTTAATCTAGAGCTCCCAAAAAACAAATTAATAGTAATGACAGGCGTATCTGGTAGTGGTAAAAGTTCATTAGCATTTGATACTATATATGCTGAAGGTGAAAGAAGATATATGGAAAGTTTATCTTCTTTTGCTCGTCAATTTTTAGGCAATAGTGAAAAACCTGATGTAGATTCTATAGAAGGTTTATCACCTGCAATATCAATAGATCAAAAAACAACAAGTAAGAATCCAAGATCTACTGTAGGAACAGTAACAGAGATATATGATCATTTAAGATTATTATTTGCAAGATGTGGAACAGCATATTGTTCTAATCATCATATACCAATAAAAGGACAAACTGTGGATGAAATGGTAAGTAAATTACTTGAATATCCAGAAGGAACTAAGATGATCATTATGGCACCAGTAGTAGATGGTGAAAAAGGAACACATAAAGACTTATTAGATAACTTAAGAAAAAGTGGTTATGTAAGAGTAAGAATAAATGGAGAAAATAAAGATCTAAGTGAAGAAATAGTACTTGAAAAAAATAAAAAAGATAAGATAGATGTTGTTGTAGATAGAATTAAAATAGATAATGAAATAAGAGAACGTCTAGCAGGGTCTATAGAAAATGCTGTAAAACTAGCCAATGGTAAAGTAGTAATAGAAATACTAGGTGAAGAAAATAAAGAAATAGTAATGTCAGAAAATTATTCTTGTCCTTATTGTGAATTCTCTCTAAAAGAATTAGAACCACGTACATTTAGTTTTAATGCCCCATATGGAGCATGCCCAGAATGTAAAGGCTTAGGAGTTAAATTACAAATAGATAAAGATTTAATAATACCAGATGATACATTAACTATTAATGAAGGCTGTATTAAAACATTAAATGATGATAGAGAAAGTATTGATTTCAAAAGATTTGAATGTGTAGCAAAACATTATAAGATTAGTTTAGATAAGCCATGGAAAAAACTTACAAAAAAAGAACAAGATATTATTCTATATGGTTCTACTGAATTAATAGAATTTAAATATTCATCAAAAAGTGGAAATAAATATAATAGTGTAGATTTCTATGAAGGTATAATTAATACATTAGAAAGACGTTATATGGAAACTTCTAGTGCCTGGATTAGAGAATGGTTAGAAAACTATATGGTCGAACATACTTGTGAAAAATGTCATGGTTCACGCTTAAAAGAAGAAGTACTTCAAGTAAAAATAGGTGATAAAAATATATATGAAGTATGTAACATGAGTATTAAAAATAGTTTAGAGTTTTTAAAAAATGTAGAATTATCTGAAGAAAAGAAAAAAATATCTGAATTAGTATTAAAGGAGATAATAGAAAGATTAACATTCTTATCTAATGTTGGACTTGAATATCTAACTTTATCAAGAAGTGCTGCAACTTTATCAGGTGGAGAACTTCAAAGAATTAGACTTGCAACACAAATAGGTTCAAGATTAACAGGCGTATTATATGTATTAGATGAACCAAGTATAGGACTTCATCAAAGAGATAATGAAAGACTAATAAATTCCCTTAAAGAAATGAGAGATTTAGGTAATACATTAATAGTAGTAGAGCATGATACAGATACTATGCTTGCAGCAGATTATTTAGTAGACGTTGGACCTGGCGCTGGCGATCATGGTGGAATGATTATGGCAGAAGGAACTCCAGAAGAAGTAATGAAAAACGAAAATAGTATTACAGGAAGATATTTAAGCGGAAAAGAAAAAATAGAAGTACCTAATAAAAGAAGAAAAGGTAGTGGAAAGAACTTAACAATAAAGGGTGCAAGAAGTCATAATTTAAAGAATATAGACGTAAAAATACCATTAGGAACATTTACATGTATAACAGGAGTATCTGGTAGTGGTAAGAGTAGTTTAATTAATGATATCATGGTAAAAGCTCTTCAAAAGAAAATATATGGTAGTAAAGTAGTACCAGGAGATCATGATAAAATACTTGGAACAGAAAATATAGATAAAATAGTTGATATATCTCAAAGTCCAATTGGAAGAACTCCAAGAAGTAATCCTGCAACATATACAGGAGTATTTGATGATATAAGAGATTTATTCACAACTACAAAAGAAGCTAAAATGTATGGATTTGGTAAAAATAGATTCTCATTTAATGTAAAGGGTGGAAGATGTGAAGCATGTCGTGGAGATGGTGTTAAGAAAATAGAAATGCATTTCTTACCAGATGTTTATGTACCTTGTGAAGTATGTCATGGAACACGTTATAATATAGAAACTTTAAACATAAAATATAAAGATAAGAATATAGCAGATGTACTTGATATGAGAGTAGATGAAGCAAGAGAATTCTTTGAAAACCATCCTAAAATAAAAAGAAAGTTAGATGTACTTAGTGATGTTGGTCTAGGATATATAAAACTAGGTCAGCCAGCTCCAACACTTTCAGGTGGTGAAGCAGAAAGAGTTAAACTAGCAAAAGAACTTCAAAAGAAAGCAACAGGTAAAACAATGTTTGTATTAGATGAACCAACAACAGGTCTTCATTCAGCAGATATTAAGCGTCTTCTTGCAATTTTAGAAAAAATAGTTGATAATAATGATACAGTAGTTGTGATTGAGCATAATCTAGATGTTATAAAAGTCGCAGATCATATTATTGATTTAGGACCTGAAGGTGGAGATGGTGGAGGAACTATCGTTACAACGGGAACTCCTGAAGAAGTAGCAAAATGTAAGGAATCATACACTGGTAAATTCTTAAAAGAAATGCTTTAGAAAAGGAAGACATAAATGAAATTATTAATAAAAGATAAAGGTAAATATAGATTAAATAAATTTGTTGATTGGGTAATATACATGTTCTTTTATACAATAGTATTAATATGTGTATCAAGTTTCTTTAAAACTATGTATATAGATGATAGTCATTACTATATATATTCATTCTTAATAGTATTAATAGTATATTTCTTAGATAAAGGTATAAAACCAACACTTGTTAAATTAACTATGCCACTAACTGCAATAACTCTAGGACTATTCTATCCATTTATAAATTTATTTATTCTAAAGATGGCTGACTGGATATTAGGAAGTCACTTTGATTTAAAAAATATATGGATTGCTTTATTTATATCAATATTATTAACTATAATTAATTTTATAGTAGATAAATTAATAATAGAGCCTCTAATAAATATATTAAAAAAAGAGAGTGAGAAGTTTGAATAGAGCATCTATTAAAATAGGAAATTTTAATATATATTTATATTCTATATGTATTTTAATAGGCGTTATAAGCGCCCTTTTTCTTATAAATAAAGAATTAGAAAACGAAGAAATAGATAAAGACAAGTTTTTTGATATGTCTTTTTACACCATAATATTTGGAATACTAGGAGCTAGAATATATTATGTCTTATTTAATTTAAATTATTATTTTAAAAGTACCATAGAAATATTTGAAATATGGAATGGGGGACTTGCCATACATGGTGGTATTATATTTGGTTTATTAACAGTGATATATTATACGAAAAAACATAATATGAATACTATAAAAGTATTAGATATAATAGTACCATCTTTAATACTTGCTCAAGCAGTAGGAAGATGGGGAAACTTCTTTAATAAAGAAGCATATGGACCAATTACAACATATTTAAATTTAAAAAATCATTTTATACCAGAATTCGTAATTAATGGTATGAAAATAAAAGGAGTATATTACACTCCGACATTTTATTATGAATCTATTTGGAACTTAACAGGTTTCGCTATTTTAATGCTTTCAAGAAAAAAGAAAGATATTAAACTAGGATTTCAAACAGGATTATATTTAACATTCTACTCTCTTGGAAGATTCTTTATAGAATACTTAAGAACAGATAGTTTAATGATAGGAAACATAAAAGTAGCAATGCTAGTTTCTATAATATTATTTATAACTGGAATTGTTATAATAAATAAAAGCAAACAAAATAAAAATTATCATATAAAGTAGGTGATTATATGCACAAAAAAGTAGTAGTATTTGGTGGAGGAACTGGACTTTCAGCACTTTTAAATGGTTTAAAAGAATTTCCAGTTGATATAACAGCAATAATAACTGTTTCAGATAATGGAATGTCAACAGGAAAACTAAGAGAAGAATTTGATATACCTGCAGTAGGAGATATAAGAAAAGTAATAACAAACTTATCAGATACAAGTCCAGAAATAAAAAAAATGCTAGAATATCGTTTTAATACAACAAGTGATTTAAATGGACATCCAGTAGGTAACCTTATATTAACAGCAATGTATAATATAACTGGTAATCTAACAAAATCAATAGAATACTTAGAAGCTATGTTAGACGTAAGACATAAAGTACTTCCAATATCAGAAGATAAAGATCTAACATTAGTTGCAAAAATGAAAGATGGAACTTTAATTACAGGTGAATCAGAAATAACACATTATAAAGGAATAATAGACACTTTATATTATAAAAATGAACCGAATGTAACAGAAGCAGTAATTAAAAGCATAAAAAAAGCAGATTTAATAATATTTAGTATGGGTTCTTTATACACATCTCTTCTTCCAAATATAATATGTAAAGATGTAATTAAAACATTAAATTCTATTAATACTAAAATAATGTATATATGTAATGCAATGACTGAAGATGGTGAAACTAATAAGTTTACTGTAGGAGATCATATAGAAACAATAAATAAATATTTAGATAATAGAAAAGTAGATATAGTACTTGCAAATAATAGTGAAATAACAGAAAAAACTAAAAATAATTATTTAAAAGAAAATAAAGAAGTAGTTAAGATAGATTATGAAAAAATTAAATATTTAGATTGTAACTTAATAGAAAAAGATTTATTAAAGGAAGAAAATAATATACTAAGACATGATGCTATGAAATTATCATCAACAATAGTATCTTATTTAATGGATAATTAATATGAGCTTTTCAACAACAACAAAAAATGAAATAACACTATTAAAGAATACTAAAAGTGAATCTATCGCAGTATTATCGGCCTTTGTAAGAAATAACGCATACATTAAAGACGATAATATAATAATAACTACAGAAAACATTAAAGTTGCAAGTATGATAAAAAGTTATATAAAGTTCTTATATAACATAAATGTAAACATTAATAAAATAAATAATTTAAATCTATATAAAAATAAATTAAATGAAATAAGAATAAAAGATAAAGTAACTTTTATCTTAGAAGACTTAGGATACCAAGATAATGAAGGTATTTATCTTGATAAAGTACCAGAATATATTGTAGGAGCTAATGAAGAAATAAGAGCCTATCTAAGGGGGGTATTTCTATCAAGTGGAAGTATAAATGACCCCAAAAGCTCTTATCATATGGAATTAACAATATCTAAGATGGAAGAAGCTATATTTATTCAAAAGTTATTAAACATATTTGAGTTAAATGCCAAGATCTTATCAAGAGATAAAGGTTATATGATATATATTAAAGAAGCAGAAAAAATAAGTGATTATTTAAAACTATTACATGCAAATAATGCTGTTATGTATTATGAAAATATAAGAATATATCATGAAGAAAAAAATAAAACAAATAGATTAAATAATTGTGAACAAGCTAACACTGATAAGATTGTCGGAGCAGGAGCAAAACAATTAGATCAAATAGAACTAATTGAAGAAAATATCCCATTTGATTTATTAGATGATAAAATAAAAGAAGCTATAACATACAGAAAAAAATATCCTGAAACAAGTTTAAAGGAATTAAGTGAAATAATATCACTTGAAACAGGAAAGCCAATAACAAAATCAGGATTAAATCATAGATTTAGAAAGATAAAAGAATTATCTGATAGATTTAATAAATAGTTTGAAAAAACTATTTTTTTTTGTATAATTAAAATAGATGAATAATATGAAGAATATAGGAATAAGAATAATTTATCCTATAATAGGAGTATTAATTACAATAACATCTGTAAAAGCTTATACTTTTTTAGCAGAAGATATAAATTATACTAAAAAGGACGGATCAATAACAAATGTTCAAAATGCAATAGAAGATATTGGAAAATATAGTGTAGTAATTCCTGAAGCAAAAAAACTTAGGAACAACATATTGTACAAAAACAGATAAAGGTTTTTCAATTGAAAGAATTACATCATATGTAGTAGAAAATACAGAAGTAACATATTATTTATTCAATTAGGAGGAAATATGAAAAAGAAAAT
>OMQW01000027.1 GCA_900313345.1 uncultured Eubacteriales bacterium | reverse complement strand
TCAATTATCATTATTTTAAAGGAGAATAAAATATGAAATGTCCAGTATGTGGATCAGAATTAAAAGATACAGATAGATCATGTATGCAATGTGGAGCAATTAATCCATATAATTTAGATAATAAAGATTATATAAATAAATATGGAAATAAAATGCAAAAAGAAATTGCAAATAGAGGAGATATCAAAAGAAAAACAAAACCTATAGAAATAATAGCATTGCTAGCATTAGTAATATTTATAGCAATGATACTTCTATATGTATTTAGATTAATATAAAAAGATAACTTTTTATCTTTTTTATTATATAAGGAGTCTATATGAATTATAAAATGTTAATAGATGAAAATAGTTTAAATAATAAATCTTTAATTAATAATATTAAAAAAGTAGAAGTAATAGAAAACTCTAAAACATTTAATATTGAAAAGAAAACTTATTCTAAATATCAAGAATTAAAGAAAATAAATAATGATATATATATAAAAGAAGTAGTAGACTTAGGTCTTTCTTTAGTACTTAATAAAGATTTAGATGAAAGCATTTTAGTTAATTATGGGTTTATTAAAGAAAATAATAAAATAAGATACGTTGGAGTAAGAACATCTAAAATAATTATTGAAAAAAAACTAACTTTAAAAAAATATAATGCTTTATATAATAAATCAGGAATGCTTTTAATAAATAAAGAAAGTGGTTTAACAAGTTTTGATATATGTGATAAAGTAGGTAAGATATTTGATACTAAAAAAGTAGGTCATACTGGAACACTTGATCCTTTAGCAGATGGTCTATTATGTGTTTTAGTAAATGATTATACATCATTATCAAGTTTAATAATAGTTTCTGATAAGGAGTATATTGTAACTGTAAGAAAAGGAATAAGTACAGATACTTATGATATTACAGGCAAAGTATTAAAAGAAGAAAAACCTAAGATAATAGATAATTTAGAAGAAGTTCTAAATAATTTTAAAAAAAAATATATGCAAGAAGTACCAATATATTCTGCAGTAAAAGTAAATGGTAAGAAACTATATGATTATGCAAGAAATAATCAAAAAGTTACTTTACCAAAAAAAGAAATAACTATTAAAGATATAAAACTATTAGAAGAAGATAATGAAACATTTAAATTTAGTGTATTAGTATCTAAAGGAACATATATAAGAAGCTTAATAAATGATATAAGTAAAGAAATAGATTATCCTCTTACTATGGAAAAACTTACAAGAGTTAAAGAAGATAAATTTAATTTAAAAGATTCAACTAGTATAGATGATTTAACTATAGAAAATGCTAAATTATTAAAACTAGAAGATATTTTTAATTATGAAGTAATAGATATAGATTCTAATTATTTATATAAATTAGTAAATGGTATTAAAATAAAGGATAATAGTTTAAAAGACAAAAAACTAATAAGATATAATAATAAAGTAATAGGTATTATAGAAAATAAAGAAGGTTATATAAATAAACTCTTTTTAAAAATCTAAAAAGATGTTAAAATATATACGCAAGTGGAGTTGATATAGATGATATATTTAGATTATGCATCAGGTGAAAAAGTTAATAGTAGTGTATTAGAAGTATATACAAAAAGTTTAAAAGAAGATTTTGCTAACCCTAATTCAGTACATTATTTAGGTAAAAAATTAAATACTAAAATAGAAGAAAGCACTAGTAAAATTTTAAATATACTTGGACTTGATGATACATATGAAATAGTCTATACATCAGGTGCAACTGAATCTAATAACTTAGCAATTAAAGGTCTTGCAAATAGATATAAAAACTTTGGAAAAACAATAATAATATCAAGCTTAGAACATACTAGTATTACAGCAAGTTGTGAAGCTTTAACTAAAGAAGGATTTAATGTTTTAGTTTGTCATGTGACAAAAAAAGGACTTATAAATATAGAAGAATTAAAGAAAATGTTAAATAATGATGTAATACTAGTAAGTATAACTTCATTAGACTCAGAATTATCATTAAAACAAGATATTGATAGTATAAAAGAAGTATTAAATAACTATGAAAATATTCACTTCCATACAGATGCTAGTAGTATTATTGGAAAAGAACAATTTAATTTTAATGGTATTGATTTAATAACAATAGCTCCACATAAATTTGGAGGTATTGGTGATTTAGGTATGCTAATTAAAAAGAAAAACGTCTTTTTAAACTCTATTATTAGTGGTGGAAGAAGTACAACAGTATATCGTGCAGGAACTCCAAATTGTCCAAGTATAATAGCAAATACTAAAGCTTTAGAATTAGCAATTAATAATCAAAAAGATAATTATGAATATGTAAAAAAATTAAATAATAAGATAAAAGAATTCTTAGAAAAATATCCTAATATAGTAATTAATACAAGAAGAGAAAGTAGTCCATATATAATTAATTTTGGAATAAAAAATGTCTTAAGTAATACACTAGTAGATTATTTATCAGAAAAAGAAATATATGTATCAAGCAAAACATCATGTTGTCCTGTATATTCGCCATCTAAATTAGTTCTAGCATTAACAAATAATAAAAATATAGCAAATGAATCAGTAAGAGTGAGTTTATCAAGAAATGTTAAAGAAGAAGAAATAGATATATTCTTAAAAGAATTAAAATGTTTCTTAGAAAGAGTTGATTAAATGAAAAAATATGAAGCAATAGAAAGATCTATTATAAAGAAATATCGTAAAGATATATGGTCTAAATTTGTAAAAGCTGTTATAGAGTATAACTTAATAAGTGAAGGCGATAAAGTAATGGTTTGCATTAGTGGCGGTAAAGATTCATTCTTATTAGCGAAGTGTATAGAAGAGTTACAAAAACACGGAAAAGTTAAATTTGAAGCAAGATATGTATGTATGGACCCTGGTTATAATGAATATAACAAAGGAATGATTCTAGATAATGCCAAATTATTAAATATTAATCTAGAAATGTTTAATTCTGATATCTTTGATATAGTAGAAAAGATTCCTAAAAGTCCATGCTATTTATGTGCTAAGATGAGAAGAGGCTGTCTTTATAAAAAAGCCCAAGAATTGGGATGTAATAAGATAGCACTAGGACATCACTTTGATGATGTAATAGAAACAAATATGTTATCAATGCTTTATGCATCAGAAATAAGAACAATGATGCCATGTCTGCATAGTGAAAACTATGAAGGAATAGATTTAATAAGACCACTTTATTTAGTAAGAGAAGATTCGATTATTTCATGGAGAAACTCAAACGAATTAACATTTATAAACTGTGCCTGTCGTTTTACTGAAGGATGTTCTATTATTAATGATGGAACAAGCAAAAGAAAAGAAGTAAAAGAATTAATAAAAGAATTAAAAAAGAAAAATAAAAACGCTGATTATAATATTTTTAAAGCATTTGATAATGTAAATTTAAATTGTGTACTAGGTACAAAGAAAGATGGAAAATATAAAAGCTTTTTAGAAGACTATGAAAAATAGTCTTTTTTAATGCCTAAGTATTTATAAAAATAAAACATATTATATAGTAGGAGGTAATATGTTAAAAGGTGATAAAAAGATAATTGATGGAAAAGAAGCACTTCTTTGTCCATTTACTGATATATATTTAACAGAAGGACCAAATGATACATATTCTCATAAAGGAATAATAGCATATGATATAAGAGGTATAAATAGTGGTGTAAGATATGAATATTATGCACCAGTAACAGTAAAATGTCTTAAAGTATATAAAGATAGTGGTCAAGTAATGTGGCAGAGTGTAAATAAAGTATTATTTGCAACAGGAAGTATTAATTATATAACATTCATGACAGCACATGATGATAATTTAAATGTCTTTAAAGGACAAATAATAAAACAAGGAGAAATGCTAGGACATATGGGTATGAAAGGGCATGCAACAGGCATTCATACACATATTGAATTATCAATAGGTAAAGATACATCTTGGAAAAAGAATAGATATAATAATTATATGTTTAAAAATGAAGAATACATGGATAAATTAATGTTTATGGATAATACAAATATAATTAATATGTCAGGTAACTTTAAATATTTAAAAGATTATAAACCAATAACAAAATATGTTAATTTACCAGAAAATATAACATCTTGGAGATTCTATAAACTAGAAGTAATCCCAATAAAAAAGAATGCATCTGGCATTCTAAAACCGCGTAAATTTAAAGGCTTATCGTATAAAATAGAAGGTTATCTTGATAATGATACAACATGCATAATCAAAACAAGGGATTATGGCACAGTTAAAATATATGTTGCAAATACTGTAGCCAAAATAACAACATATCCACTTTACTAATATTTTTTGTTATTTAGATCAATAGCATTAAGTTCCATCTTTATTGATATATTTTTAATTTCTTTTGAAGTAAACTTTAAAGTCTTAAGATCTTTGCTACTCTTATTCCAAAGATCTTTAACAGTTTTAATATTAGACTTATAAAGTTTATCAAGAATAGAATTATCTAGATCTAAAAAACTCACATCTTTATCTAATATATCTTTCATAAAGACTACTCCCTATATATTATAACATTTTTAAAGAAATAAGTAAAAATGTGTTATAATACTAATGAAGGACTGATAAAATGACGATATTAGAATACATAGATAAATACGGTGATAAGAATTTTGAAGAAGAAAAATTTAATGAAATAGATAACGTTATATTTGCAAGTGTTTCTTATTTAGATTTTGATGGAATAGTATCAAAAAGTATGCATGGAAAAATAACTATAAAAGATGCTAAGTATTTATATTTAAGAAAATTATATGAAGAAAAGAATAAAATAACCGCTCATAAAAGTGCTTTAAGAATATTTAAAAAAATAAGTACTAAAAAAAGATATAGAGATTTAAAATTATATAATTATAAATATATAGGTAATGATAACGAACAATTCTGTGCTGTATCTATCGATATAGATGATAAATTAACATATTTATCATTTGAAGGAACAGATAACTTAATATCAGGATGGAAAGAAGATTTCTATCTAGCATGTTTTTATCCAGTACCAAGTCATAAATCAAGTATAAATTATGTAAATAGATTTATTTTTTCAAATAGAAAACTAATATTAGGAGGTCACTCTAAAGGAGGAAATCTAGCCCTAGTTGCAGGAATGGAAGCTAATCACTTTGTAAAGAAAAAAATAATAGCAGTTTATTCAAATGATGGACCAGGATTAAGAAAAAATGAATTTAATAGTAGAGAATATAAAGAAATATTATTAAAGCTTCATAGTATAATACCTAATTATTCTTTATTTGGATTACTTTTAAGACATACTAATAAATACAAAGTAATAGAAAGTAATAAAAAAGGAATATATGCTCATGATTTATTATCATGGCAAGTAGAAGATAAAGAATTTAAAAAGAGCGAATTAAGCAATTTTAGTAAACTCTTTGATAAATCAATGTTAGATTGGGTAAATAAATATGATGATGAAACAAGATTATTATTTGTAAACTCCATCTTTGAAATATTTGATAAAACAGGGATTAAAGATATAGAAGAAATATTTAAAAAGAAAACACTAATACTTAAAATAATAATAGAAAGTAAATTACCTAAAGAAACAAAGAAGATGCTAAGAGATTTCTTAAAAGTAGTATTTGAGTATTCTAGACAAAAGTAAATGTAAATAATTTACTTTTTTTAATTACTTAAAAAAATAGGAAAGTATGATTTAATTAAAATAAGAAATAGGAATTTATTATGAAAGATAAGAAAATACTTTTATTAGGTCTATTAATAGTACCAATAATAATTTTATTAGCTTCTTTAACATTTGCATTATTTATATTTAGTAAAATAGGAACAATATAAAATATCATTACAACAGGTACAATTACTATGTCTTTTACTGAAAAAGAAAACAAGATAGAAATAACAAATGCTATACCAACTAGTGATATAACAGGTAAAAAGTTAACTAACACTAATCAAACTTTTGATTTTACAATAAATATTGAAACAAAAAGTATTCCTGTTACTTATGAAGTAACAGCAGAAAACGATACTAAATCTACGTTAGAAGATAAAGATATTAAACTATATTTAGAAAAATCAAACGATGGAACAAATTATGATGAAATATTAGCACCAACTAATTATGTAGCGCTAACAGCAAATGATGAAATAGGAGCACAGAAAGGTGAAATGATAATTGATACTGGAACAGTAAATGAACTAGCTACAAATAATATAGACTACGTATGTGGCTAGATGAAAATTATGAATTAACAGATGAGATAAAGGTCTTTACAGTAAAAGTAAATGTATATGTTAAAGAAGGAAAGATTAACAATAAAAAAGAATCTATATCTTTTATAGAAGATGATTGGAATGCAATAATTAATGTAGTAAAGAAAAATAAAACTGATGCATATAATGTATGAGATACAAAGACTATAGATATGGGAAATATAGGAACTCATACATTAAGAATTGCAAACAAATCTACACCAGATGAATGTAATAGAAAAGAATTTTCACAAACAGCATTCGGCTTTGTAATAGAATTTGCTGATTATATTGCATATCGTCCTTTTTATAATATTCTATACAACAAAGGTTGTTGGCCAGAAAATGATATGAGAACATACCTTAGTACAGAAATTTTATCTAAATTTCCATCAGATTTAAAAAATGGAATAATTGATACATACACTGTTTCAGGACATGGACCTAATGAAGGCAAAAGTAACTTTATTTCTGAAGATAAAATATATTTATTTGGAGCACATGAAGTTCTAAAAAATGGAGAATCTAAAATTATAAGTAATAACGATACTATATATAATTTAACTAGACAATTAGATTACTACTTTTTGAATAATGTAATTACTGACTTGCCTTCTTTATCTGCTATAGTTAAATTGCCGTATCACACATGGTGGCTAAGAACTTCTAGTAATAATTTAAATTGTTATTATATAGGAATACTTGATGGTAGGCCTTGGACTGATGTTAATGCTAATATGAATTTTGGTGTATTGCCAGCATTCCGTATCCGTATAGGTTAAATAAAGTAGTGCTTATCACTACTTTTTATTTATTATTTAGCACTTAAACTTGACAAGTGCTAATTTAAGTGCTATAACAATTCATGGAGAGTGATAAAATGTCAAAGAAAATGTTTAAATCCGAATCAAAGAAACTATTAAATCTTATGATTCATTCAATATATACTAATAAGGATATATTCTTAAGAGAATTAATATCAAATGCAAGTGATGCAATTGATAAACTAGTATTTACTAGTTTGACTGATAAGTCATTTAAAGTAAATAAAAAAAGTTTAGCAATTAATATATCTTTTGATAAAGATAAGAATACAATTACTATTAGTGATAATGGTATAGGTATGAATGAAAAAGAACTTGATGATAATTTAGGAACTATCGCTAAAAGTGGTTCAGAAGCTTTTAAAGAAAGCTTAGATAAAGGTTCTAAAAATATTGATATCATAGGACAATTTGGAGTAGGCTTTTATAGTGCTTTTATGGTAGCAGATAAAATAGAAGTAAGAACTAAGAAAATAGATAGTGATAAAGCTTATTTATGGAAATCTAGTGGAGAAGATGGCTATTCTGTAGAAGAATGTGATAAAGATACTAATGGAACTGAAATAACTCTATTTATTAAGAAAGATACTGAAGAAGTAAAATATAGTGAATATCTTGATGAAAATAAATTAAAAGAATTAATAAAAAAATATTCTGATTATATAAGATATCCAATAATTATTAATAATGAAACTATAAATACTATGATTCCATTATGGAAGAAAAATAAAAAAGATGTAACAGAAGAAGAATACACTAACTTCTACATGGATCGTTTTAATGATTATGAAAAGCCTTTAAAAGTAATTACATCAAGCGTTGAAGGTGATGCTACATATAAAGCATTAATGTTTATTCCTAAAAAAGCTCCTTTTGATTATTATTCAAAAGACTATGAAAAAGGTTTGGCACTATATTCATCTGGAGTATTAATAATGGATAAGTGTTCTGAACTTCTTCCAGACTATTTCTCATTTGTAAAAGGTATAGTAGATAGTGAAGATGTCCCTTTAAATTTATCTCGTGAAACACTTCAAAAATCATATAGTGTTAGAGTTATAGCAAAATCAATTGAATCTAAGATAAAAAAAGAATTAGAAGATATGCTTAAAAATGATAAAGAAACTTATAAAGAATTCTTTAAAGTATTTGGTTCTAATTTAAAATATGGTGTATATGATAACTTTGGAGCTAATAAAGATAAGCTAAAGGATTTATTAATGTTTTATTCAAGTACTAATAAAGACTTAATAACACTAGATGAATATGTAAAGAAAATGCCTGAAGATCAAGAAAATATTTATTATGCATCAGGTGAAAGTATTGAAAAAATAGATTCAATGCCTCAAATAGATATATTAAAAGATAAAAAATATGATTGCCTATATTTAACAGATTATGTAGATGAGTTTGCATTAACTGCTATTTCAGAATATTCAGGTAAAAAATTTATTAATGCTTTAAGTAATAATTTTGATTTATCAAGTAAAGAAGAAAAAGATACTCTAGAAAAAGAAAATAATGATTCTAAAGAAATGCTTGATGAAATGAAAAATATAATAGGTGATGTCTCTGAAGTTAAATTTACTAATAAACTAAAAGATCATGCTGTATGCCTTGAATCAAGTGGTGATATTTCAATAGAAATGGAAAAAGTATTTAAAGCAATGGGGAATATGCCTATAAATGCAAATAAAGTTCTAGAAATAAATAAAGATCATAAAATAGTAGATAAATTAAAAGAAACTTATAAATCTAATAAAGAAGAATTTAATAAGTTAACAAAAATATTATATACTGAAGCAGCAATAGTTGCAGGAGTAAATATAACTAATCCAACAGAAATTAGTGATTTAATAATAGATGTTATTGCAAAATAACATCTTTTAATATATAATTAATAAGCTGTCTAAAAATGTAGTAAAAAACATATAATAGAAAGGTGATATTAAATGAAATACGAGGATATTAGTAATCCTTTTGAGTTGTATAGATTTATGAAACATAACATTAAATATGGATTTGTTTCAAATATTAATAATGAAGTATATACAAGAGATAAATTGCAAAATGATGAGCTTTATGAAAAATTACTATTAGAGACTTATTATTTACAAAATGAAGAAGAACTATTAAAGAGTGGATATGGGTTATGTTATGATCAAACTCTGTTTGCCAATTCATGGTTAAAGAGTCATAATTATGAAACATTCTTATTTTTTGAACACTTACACAATCATTTATTTATAGTTTATAAAGAAAATTATAAATATTATGTATTTGAAAGAACATTTAAAACTCATAATGGTATAACAGAATTTGATAGTTTAAATGATGCAGTTACATACTTTAAATGTATAGATGCTTTAGAGAACAATACTTTTCCAAGTAATATAAAAGTTTCTAAAGCTAGAGATATAGAATATCATATGGGATTTAATGAAATATTAAATGCTAATAAGAAGAAAGAAAAAGTTCTTAAATTAGCAAATAATTGACAAAATAAGAAAAATATAGTATAATTAGCGTACTTAATAAATGGGGGGGTACATTATGAATAAAGAAGACTTATATTTACTAAGAAGAAAACTTGATAGATTAAATGAGCTTGAAAAGAAACAAAGAGATATTTATTTAAGAAATTTAAATAAAGGAAGACTTCAAGGACCTTTAACAGGATATAATAGTATTGATAAACCTTGGTTAAAATATTATAAAGAAAGTGATATTGAAGGTGATGCACCTTCTTTAACATGCTTTGAAAATTTATTATTCCATAATATAGATAAATTAGATGAAACAGCATATGAATATTTAGGTAGAAGTTATACATATGAAGAATTCTTTAATCAAATAGATGAAGCGGCTTCTGCATTTACTAAAATGGGAGTTAAAAAGGGTGATATTGTAACTATATGTTCTATAACAACTCCAGAAGTATTAGCAACTTTCTTTGCTCTTAATAAAATAGGCGCTATATCTAATATGGTTGATGTTAGATATACTGAAAAAGCAATAGAAGGGTATATTAAAGAAGCAAATTCTAAATATTTAGTAACACTTGATTTATGTTTACCTAAAATAGAAAAAATAATAGATAAAACAGGTATTGATAAAGTAGTAAGTATAAGACCAACACTTGGAGCTAATAAAAAACTAGATACTTTAGCAAAACTAGGTAATAGAAAATATAATAAATATTATAAAAAAGATAAAATAATTGAATGGAATAAATTTATTGAAGATGGATTTAATGCAAGTTATAAAACTTTTGGTTATAGAAAAAATGCTGTAGCATCAATAGTTCATACAGGAGGTACAACTGGTGTACCAAAAGGAGTAATGCTAACTAATGATAATTTTAATAATGTAGCATATCAACTAGAAAGAGCAGGAGCTAAATCACATCGTGGATGGAGATTTTTAAATATAATGCCACCATTTATAGCATATGGTATAGGACTAGGATTATATACACCACTTGTATTAGGATGGCATACAATAATTGTACCTAAATTTGATCCTGAAAATTTCGATAAATTATTAGATAAATATAAACCTAATGGAGTAATGGGTGTTCCTACTTACTTTGAAAATGTTATGAAATCAAAGAAAATAAAAAATAAAGACCTATCTTATCTTACTGATATATTACTAGGTGGAGATAGAACAAGCCCAGAATTTGAAAAAAGATTAACTACTTATTTAAAAGATCATAACTGTAATGCAACAGTTGAAAAAGGTTATAGTATGACAGAAGCTAGTGCAGCAGCAACTTTCTCAGCACTTGCAAATAAAGATAATAGTGTAGGTATCCCACTAGTAAAAACAACAATAAAGATTGTTAAACCTGGAACAGATGAAGAAATATATGGATATAACGAAGTGGGAGAAGTATGTATTAATACTAAAACTATGATGAAAGGTTATTATAATAAAGAAATAGATACTTCTAATGTGAAGAAAAGACACGTAGATGGTTTTTACATTCATTCTGGTGATTTAGGATACATGGATAAAGATGGATTAGTATATATAAAAGATAGAATTAAAAGAATGATTATTAGAAGTGGATTTAAAGTATTCCCATCAGAAATAGAAAATCTATTTATAACACATCCATATATTGAAAGTGTTGCCGTAGTTGCAAAAGAAGATAATGTAGATATTCATGCACCAAAAGCATGTATAGTTTTAAAAGATAATGTAAATGTAGATAAAGAACAAATTATTAATGAATTAAAATTAATGTTACAAGAAAGTGATCTACCTCCATACTTTGAACCAGTAGAGTATGATTTTCTAGAGTCTTTACCAAAAACAGATATTGGTAAAATAGATTTTAAAGCGTTAGAAAATGAAGAAAATATTAAGAAATTAATAAGAAAGTAATTACAACATGTAATTGCTTTTTTATTATCTAAATGTTATACTTAAAAAAAATATAGAATAGGCAAGGTGGTTAGTGTGACATTTAATCCTTTTATTGCATTTAGTATTGCAGGATGTGTAAATATTATACTTTTAATATTAATTTATTTTTCTAAAAAAAGAATAGAATTAACAGAAAATAAAGTATATATTGGAATGATATTTACATCTTTAATAGGTATATTTTTTGAAGTGATAATGACTTTCTTCCTAGCATTTTTAAATAATTATAATCTAAGTGAATTGGTAGCAAAAGCCTTTCTTTATGATATAGAATTCTGGGCATTCTTATTATGTACTTATACGATGCTTGTATCAAACTATCAAAATAAAGTTAAAGGTAAATATATAAGATTTAAACTTATATTGCTACTAATTTGGCTATTAGTATTATATTTCTTTACATGTTTCTTAGAATTAAAATATGCTTATAATGAAGCAGGAACAACACTTCTATACACTTATGGACCAGCTACTAAAATAGTCTTTGTAGCAGGTATGAGTTTTGTAACAATAAGTATAATAAGTATATTAGTAAATAAAGCAGGATTAAAAAACAAAAAGTTTATGCCAGTATATGCTTATGTATTTCTAACATTTGCAGTAAGCATATTACAACAATTTTTACCAGAAGCATTAATGATTAGTTATACAGAATCAGTTATTTTATTACTAATGTATTTTACAATTGAAAACCCAGACTTACAGTTAATAAATGAATTAAATATAGCCAAAGCAGAAGCAGATCGTGCTAATGAAGCTAAATCAGAATTCCTAGCAAATATGTCACATGAAATAAGAACACCACTTAATGCCATAACAGGTTTTTCTGAAGCTTTAGCAGAAGAAGAAGGAATGCCAGAATCAGCTAAGGATGATATAAAAGATATTATAATGGCCTCACAAACATTACTAGAAATAGTAAATGGTATATTAGATATATCTAAAATAGAAGCTAATAAAATAGAAATAATAGATAGTGTTTATAAACCTCAAGATATTTTTGATGAATTATTAAGTTTAACAAAGATAAGAATAGGAGATAAACCAATAGAAATAAGAACATTTATTGATCAAAATATACCAAAATATTTATATGGAGATCACACAAGACTAAAACAAGTAGTATTAAATTTCTTAACAAATGCAGCTAAATATACTGATAGTGGTCATATAGATTTTAAAGTATCTGGTAGTATAGACAATAACATATGTCATTTAATAATTTCTGTTATTGATACAGGTCGCGGTATAAGAAAAGAAAAGATGAGTGCCTTATTTACTAAGTTTGATAGATTAGATGAAGAAAATAATACAACTATAGAAGGAACAGGACTAGGACTAGCCATAACTAAAAAATTAGTAGATTTAATGCATGGCAAGATAGTAGTAGAAAGTAATATAGGAGAAGGCTCTAATTTTACTGTTTATATAGATCAAAAATTACCTAATCCTGAAGATATACCTAAAGAAGAAACAAGATTAACAAATATAAATGTAAATAATGTAGAAGTATTATCATTTGAAAGACAAGATAAGAAAAAAGTTTTAGTAGTAGATGATAATAATTTAAATTTAAAAGTAGCAACAAAATTAATAAGCAAATTAAATTTAGAAGTTATAACAGCATCAAGTGGCCAAGAATGTATTAATAAAATACTTAATGGTGAAAAATATGATATAATACTATTAGATGATATGATGCCTGAGTTAAGTGGTAAAGATACATTATTAAAACTAAGAAAAATAGAAGGCTTTAATATTCCAGTAATAGCATTAACAGCAAATGCTCTATCAGGAATGAGAGAAGAATATATTGAATTTGGTTTTAATGACTATTTAGCTAAACCAATAGAAATTAAAGAACTTGAAAAAATAATTAATAAATACTTAGGTATATAAAGGAGAAATTATGAATACAGAATATTTAAAACAAAATGGGGTAGACTTAGATAAAGCACTTGAATTATTCGGAGATATTAACACTTATAATGATACTATTAAAGAATTTGTTAAAACTATGCCAGAAAACTTAGAAAACTTAAAAAAGTATAAAGAAGTATCAGATATGCAAAACTATGGTATCTATGCTCACTCTATAAAAAGTGATAGTAAATACTTCGGTTTTACTAAATTATCAGAGATGGCTCTAGGACATGAAATGGCTGGTAAGAATAATAATATGTATTTTGTAACAGAACATTTTGAAGAATTTAAAAGTGAAATAGAAAAAGATTTAAATATTGCAAGAAAATATCTAGGACAAGATGTAGTAGAAGAATCTAAAGAAGTAATTAAAAGTGATATATCAATATTAGTAGTAGATGATTCTGATGTAATTAAAAAGTTTATAGAATCAATATTTAATAATAAATATAATGTAATAACAGCAAAAGATGGTGTAGAAGCAATAAATATTATTAATACTGATCAATCTATTAAAAAGATATTATTAGACTTAAATATGCCAAATTTTAATGGATTACAAGTACTAGAATATTTTAAACAAAATAATTTATTTGATAGATTAGATGTAACAGTAATAACTGGAATAGGCTCTGAAGAAGTTTTAAATAAAGCTAAAGAATATCCAATAGATGGAATAATATTAAAGCCATTTAATGAAAAAAATATAAGAAATGCAGTAGAAGGAGTTTAATTATGGAAAGAGAAAAAAATACAAAATTAATAGTTTTTATAGTAGCAATTATTTTAATAATAGTAATAGGATTAGGGTACTTCTTTATAACTAAACAAAAGGAAGAAAGAAACAAAAAATATAGTCCTGATGTTAAATTAACAAATGAATTTAATTATAAAAATTTAAAAGTAACAGATATAGCATCATATAAATATGAAGATAATTATCATGTAACATTTAATATAACTAATAAAGGTAAGGAAAGCTTTAAAAGTGAATCAGTTAATGTAACATTTAAAAATGTAGATAAGAAAGTAGTTTATAAAACAACAGTAGTTATTCCAGACTTAGAAAAAGATGAATTATCTAGTATGGATATAATAACTGATAATAAGACTATAGATGCAGTTAAAATGGAAATAACAAAAATAAAGAAATAGAGAAATCTATTTCTTTTAGTTTACAAATATTATTTTTTTTGTTAATATTCTAAAAGAAGTGAAGTGATATTATGAATTATGATTTACTAATGGAAGAAGAAATAAATAAATTTAATGGAAAAGTCCCAACTCTCTTATTACATGCATGTTGTGCGCCTTGTTCTTCAGCATGTATAAAAAGACTAGGAGACCATTTTAAGATAACTATGTTTTATTATAATCCAAATATCACATTAGAAGAAGAATATAAAAAACGCTTAAATGAATTAAAAAAATTTATAAGCGAATTTAAAACTAAATATGAAATAGAAATACTTGATGCTAAATATGATCCGCAAAACTTTATTAAACTAACTAAAGGTATGGAAGATATGCCTGAAAGAAGCAAAAGATGTTATTTATGTTATGAAATGAGACTAAAAGAAACGATAAAAAGAGCATATGAAGAAGGTTTTGACTATGTTGCAACAACTCTTACTTTATCGCCATATAAAAATGCCGATTGGTTAAATGAAATAGGACTACGTTTAGCAGAAGGAAAAAAAGTAAAGTATCTAATAACAGATTTCAAAAAGAAAAATGGATATAAAGAAAGTATAGAATTATCTAAAAAATATAATTTATATAGACAAGATTATTGTGGATGTTTATATT
>OMQW01000016.1 GCA_900313345.1 uncultured Eubacteriales bacterium | reverse complement strand
CTATAAGAATACTTCTTTCAATATTTTCTTCTTTATGTACCTTTATAATATTTTTATTTATATATAGAAATGATATTTATAATGATTTTGAAAAATATAAGAAAAATAAATTAAATAACTTTGATATTTCTTTTAAATATTATTTAGTTGGTTTATTAATGATGATTGTTTCTAATGTTACTCTTTCTTTATTATTTAATTCTACTAGTAGAAACGAAGAGATTGTTCAAAGTATGATTAATACTAGTCCTTTACTCATGTTTATTAATGCTTGTTTACTTGCTCCTTTTATAGAAGAGATGGTTTTTAGAAAAGGTTTTAAAGATTGTTTTACTAATAAATATTTATTTATTATTTTATCTAGTTTGTCTTTTGGTTTATTACATGTTGTTAGTGCTGATAGCTTAGGGACTTTTTTATTCTTTATACCTTATTCTCTTCTTGGATCTTCTCTTGCTTATATGGATTATAAAAGTGATAGTGTAATTCCTTCTATTATATTTCATACTTTACATAATTCATTCTTAGTTCTTATTTCTATATTATAAAAAAAAGATACTTCGGTATCTTTTTTAATTTTCTACTCCTTGTTTAATAAAGTTTAGTAGTATTGCACATATTATACATATTAAAGCTTCTACGCACATTACTATAGTATAACTATTCCAGAATGTATCAGAAAATGTCATTCTTAATGCAAACAACATATAAAACATATTATATATTAAACATGCAAATATCATTGTTAATGATACATATACTAATGGTGTTTTAAAATTATCTAGCATAAAATTATAAATTATTAAATTTATAAAGTTTGCTATAAAATATGCAAATGATATTCCAATATATCTTACTATGCTTTCACCCTCATTAAATGCTATACCTATAAAATATGACATTATAAACATAAATATAGTTGATATAATAAGTGATTTCATACTTAGTTTATATCCTACTTCTTTAGTTATTACATTTGTTAGAAAAAATATTATTGGCAAGATAAATATATTAAATGAGAATTTAATATCTAAACAGTAGAATGTAAAATTATTTAATGAAACATAAAATATAATTGTTGATATTAATAAGAAAGTATAGCCAAATGATAAGTTTCTTACTTCTTCATCAATTTTTTTTTGATTTACAGTATTCTTTTTCATAAATATTCCCCTTTATTATTATTTATAGTATATCATATTAATAATATATTTAATATATTATTTTAAAAATATTTATGTTGTGATAAAATATTTTTAAGGTGATAATATGGTAACTAGTAGAGAAGAAAAAATGAGAGAAGTTCAAGATGAAATTAATAGAGAGGAAAGAAAAAAAATTATTATTAAGAAAACTATATTTTTTATTAAATTATTCTTAATTATATTTATTGTTTTATTTTCTATTTATTTTTATATAACTCGTATTGCAACACATTCAATTATTGTTAAAGAAATTAGAATTAGTGATAGAGATATTCCTAGAGATTTTGATTCTTATAAAGTAATTTACTTTAGTGATTTATATTTTAATAAAGATAATAAAGATGATCTTAATAATTTAGTTATAGAGATTAATAAGAGAAAACCTGATTTAGTTCTATTTAGTAGTAAATTATTAAAAGGTTCTATTTCTAATAAGGACAAAGAATATTTAATTAATAGTTTAAATTCTATTGATACTACAAGTGGTAAATATGCTTTAAGTAATGATGACAATGAAAAAAATATTTTAATGCAAAGTGGATTTACTATTCTAGATAATAATACTACTCTAGTCTATAGAAATACTTCTACTCCACTTGTTCTTAGTGGTTTAAATGATGTTAATACTTTTAATGATTTATATAATGGCTTAAATAATGGTGGTTATAATATACTTTTACTTAATAATCCTGATGATGTTTATAATAGTTATTATAGAGCGAATTTGATTCTAGCTGGTAAAAGTTTAAATGGTGAAATATGTTTAACTAAGGATAAGTGCTTATATAAAGAAGATGGTGCTAAGAAATTCTTTAAAGAACATTATAAGGTTAAAAACAAAGATTTATATATATCTAGTGGTATTGGTACTAATAAATATAGTTTTAGATTTAATGCTAGACCTTCTATTTATTTCTTTAGACTTGCTAGTAAATAATTTAAAAAGCCTTGAAGACTTTTTTTTAGGTCTTAGATAGATATTTATCACTTTAATAGTATTATTATATAATTTAATTTTAATATGGCCTATTTGGCCTTTATTTTTTGTTTTATTAATAGATACTATTATTTTAATATGTTTTTCTTCTTCTTTAGTTAATGGATAACTAAATGATTCTTTAATGTAAATATTTTTATTAAAAAAAGATTTATCTATTTTAAAAGTTCTTTTATTTATTATTTCTTCTTTATGGTATTTATTAAATAAATATTCATATAATTCTTTTTGACTAGAGTAATGATTAGGGTCTTTAAGGGAAACCATTGTTAATGTTAAGTTATTCTTTTTAGCTACTGTTACTAGTGTTCTCCCTGCTTTTGGAGTATAGCCTGTTTTACCACTTACTAAATACTTATATTCATTTAGCATTTTATTTCTGTTATACCATATTGATGTTTTATTTTCTTTTTTTAATATATATTTTTTAGTACTTGTTATCTTTCTATATATTTTATAATTCTTATAGGCATATCTCGATAGTTTTGACATATCTAAGGCAGTTGAATAGTTTTTTTCTTCATAGTCATCTAGACCTGTTACATTTTCAAAAGAAGTATTTATCATACCTATTTCTTTTGCTTTTTTATTCATTTTTGGGATGAAATCTTTTATGTTTTTAGATAATGTTAATGCACAGTCATTACCACTTCTTAACATTAAACCATATAGAAGTTCCTCTACTGTTAATTTTTCTCCTTCTTTAATATAGGCGTTTGATCCATATGATTTATTTACTTCATCTTTTACTTTTATTTCTTTATTTAGTTTTAAATTATCTACTGCTATAATAAATGTCATTATTTTTGTTGTTGATGCTATTAGTCTTTTTTCATTAATATTATTTTTATATAATATTCTTCCGGAATCAACATCTACTACTATAGAACTTTTACTTGTATCTTTTGCTAAAACGTTTAATGGTAAGAGTAAGATAAATAAAAAAAGCATATATTTTTTCAAGGATATCACCTAGAAAAGTATATGCTTTTAGTTATTATTTAATACTAATTAATTTATTGTTTTTAAAGACATATGTTATATCAAAATCATTATATTCAGTTTCAATATTTATAGTATCTCTTTCTTTTGTTACATTTTTAATACTTTTATCTAACTCTTTTGAATCTTTAATATTTTTATCTAATATAAATATATTTTTAGATTCTAAATATCTTATTGTAACACCATTATATTTAAATGTTTTTAGATTGTTTTCTCCGTCAAACATTTCATTCATTTTATCTTTAAGTTTATTTTCATCAAGTATGTAAATTCCATCTTCTTCTTTTATTTCTTCTTTTATATTATTAAAAGATAAATATTCTTTTAATTCATCTGATAAATTTTTATCTTCTATATCTTTTTGATAATTAAATTCTTTATATATTTTTATGTTATCTAATAAGTATTTATTTTCTTCTATTAAATTTTTAATATTTGATTCATTACCAGAAATTGATCTTTCTAATTTTCCTATTTTTTCATTTAATTTAGAAATAATATTCATTTTTTCTTCTATTTCCAATTGATTTTGTTGCAAAATAATTTCAAATTTTTTTT
>OMQW01000008.1 GCA_900313345.1 uncultured Eubacteriales bacterium | reverse complement strand
CTATGGATAATAATAGGACATTTAGAAGTTAATATAGATAAAATATTTACACTAAATGGAAATCAATTAATAAATGGTTTAACGATATTAATATATATACTATTTATTATAATTTATTATCATAATCAAAAGAAAATAGAAATAGCCGAAGAAAAAACAGAATATGTTTATAGGTATTTAAAAGAAATTGAAGATATTATAGATAATGTTTCATTAAATAATCATGAATTAAAAAATGAATTAGCATCTGTATTGGGTTATATTGAAGATAGAGATTATAAAAATGCAAAAAAAGAAATATCTAAAATTATAAAAATAAATAACACAGATGATAAATCATACTTAAATAGTATAAAAAATATACCAAATGGTGGATTAAAGGGCTTATTATATTATAAATTATTAAAAGCTGAAGAAAACAGATTAAATATTGAATTAGATATATCAGAAGAAGTATATAAAGAATTAGAAGAGTTTCCAGAAGAAGAAAAAAAGATGGCATATAAAATATTAGGTGTATATCTTGATAATGCTATAGAAGCAGCTAATGATTCTAAAAGAAGAATATTCTCTATAGAAATATATACAGTAGAAAAATATAAAATAGATATAGTTATATCTAATACATTTAATAAAGAAAAACTTGATGTTAATAAAATAGGATCTAGAGGATATACTACTAAAGGAAATGGACATGGTAAAGGAATTTATTACGTTACAAAATTAATAGAAAAGAAAAACTATTTAACTGAAAGCCATTCAATATTTAAAGATTTCTATATTGAACATTTATATATAAATAATTTACAATTTAGGTAAAAAAATAAACCATTTAAGGTAAAAATATACATCATAAATTATATTTTTGATATACTCATAATGTCGACAAAAAAGATGTGAAAGAGGTGAATTTATGATTGGTAAAGTTAAGTGGTTTAATAATGAAAAAGGTTATGGATTCATAGAATATAAAGAAAATGAAGACATATTCATTCATTATAGTCAAATTGTTGTAGATGGCTATAAAACATTAAATGAAGGAGACCTAGTATCATTTAATTTAATAAATACTGAAAAAGGTTATCAAGCTAAAGAAGTATGTCCAATTAAAAAAACAGCATCATGCTAGTTTTTTTATTTTGCGTGGAACATTAAAAAAAAGATGACTAAAAAAAAATAAGTGCTATAATGTAGGTATAAAGGAGATGATAATATGGAAATGATTATTAGAGGAGATAAAATTAAGGTAACAGACTCTATGAAAGACTACATAAAAGAGAAGTTAGAAAAACTAAATAAATATCTAAAAAATAACAATGAAATTCGTGCAAATATAGCAGTTAGAGTTAAAGGAAAAGATCAAATCGTAGAAATAACTATACCATTAAAATCACTAATCTTAAGATCAGAAGAAAAACAAGATAATTTTTATAAAGCTGTAGATAAAACTATAGATAAATTAGTAAGACAACTAAGAAAGAACAAAACAAGACTTACTAAACATAATAAAGATAAAGAAATAGAATTAGATGAAATAAAAGAAGAAAAAGATACTGAGGAAGTAATAAAGAGAAAGACTGTATCAGTAAAACCAATGAATGAAGAAGAAGCAATTCTTCAAATGGAATTATTAGATCACTCATTCTATATGTTTAAAAATGAAGAAGGAAAAGCATCCGTTGTATATAAAAGAAAAAATGGTGGTTATGGTATAATAACATCAGAGTAAAAAAATATGAAGAAGCTATTTCATTTTAGCTTCTTTTTTGTTAAAATAAATAATTAGGAGGGTCCATATGAACATATTAAAAAAATTATTTGACCATGAATATAAAGAATTAAATAGATTTTCTAAATTAGCAAATGAAGTAATAGACTTAGATGAAGAAATGACCAAGTTAACTGATACAGAATTACAAGCTAAAACGGAAGAATTTAAGAAAAGATTAAATGAGGGAGAAACTCTAGATGATATTCTAGTAGAAGCATTTGCAGTAGCAAGAGAAGCATGTTTTAGAGTTATTGGAGAAAAACCTTTCTATGTCCAAATATTAGGAGCATGTGCTATACACTTTGGCAATATAGCAGAAATGAAAACAGGTGAAGGTAAAACTTTAACAAGTGTTTTACCAGCATATTTAAATGCCTTAACTGGTAAAGGTGTGCATATAATTACAGTTAATGAATATCTAGCAAGCCGTGATGCTGCTTGGATGGGTGATATTCATAGATTCTTAGGCTTAACTGTAGGAGTTAACTTAAGAGAATTAAGTTCTAAAGAAAAACAAGATGCTTATAACTGCGATATTACTTACTCTACTAATAATGAAATAGGTTTTGACTACTTAAGAGATAATATGGTAGTTAATAAAGATGAAAGAGTTCAAAGAACACTTAATTATTGTATAATAGATGAAGTTGATTCTGTATTAATAGATGAAGCAAGAACACCACTTATCATTTCTGGTGGAACAATGAATAGTGCAAACTTATATATTGATGCTGATCGTTTTGCCAAAAGCTTAAAAAAAGGTGAAGACTTCATATATGATGAACAAACTAAAAGTGTTAACTTAAATGATAATGGAGCTGAAAAAGCAGAAAAAATGTTCCATATTAAGAATTTATATGATATTGATAATGCAACACTAGTACATTATATTAATCAAGCATTACGCGCAAACTATTCAATGGCAATAGATGTTGATTATGTTGTAAAAGACGGTGAAGTAGTAATAGTTGACCAATTTACTGGACGTCTAATGAAAGGACGTGCCTATAGTGATGGACTACATCAAG
Organism: uncultured Eubacteriales bacterium; assembly: GCA_900313345.1. Classification (GTDB taxonomy): domain Bacteria; phylum Bacillota_I; class Bacilli_A; order RF39; family UBA660; genus UBA2730. Next base: position 1,634 of record OMQW01000008.1, on the reverse strand, counting down.
CAATAGAAGCTAAAGAAGGCGTAAATATAAATGAAGAAACAAAAACTTTAGCATCTATTACTTTTCAAAATTTATTCAGAATGTATAAAAAAATATCTGGCATGACAGGTACTGCTAAAACAGAAGAAGAAGAATTTAGAAATATTTATAATATGTATGTTATAGAAATACCTACAAATAAACCAGTAGCAAGAATAGATGCACCGGATCTAGTTTATGCAACAAAAGCTGCAAAATATAAAGCAATAGTTAATTTTGTTAAACAAAAATATGAAGAAGGACAACCAGTTTTAATAGGAACAATAGCTATTGAAACAAGTGAATTAATAAGTAATTTATTAGATAAAGCTCATATTCCACATGAAGTATTAAATGCTAAGAATCATGAAAGAGAAGCTGAAATAATATCTAAAATTGGTGAACATAGATCAGTAACAATTGCAACAAACATGGCAGGCAGAGGAACTGATATTAAATTATCAGACGAAATAAGAGCCCTAGGAGGATTATGCGTAATAGGTACTGAAAGACATGAATCACGTCGTATAGATAATCAGTTAAGAGGACGTTCTGGTCGTCAAGGAGATCCCGGATATACTCAATTCTTTGTATCTATGGAAGATGACTTAATGGTTAGATTTGGTTCTGAAAGAATTAAAATGATGATGGAAAGTATGGGAATCGGAGATCAAGCCATTAAGAGTAGAACAATAACAAAATCAATTTCTTCAGCCCAAGCACGCGTAGAAGGTAATAACTTTGATATAAGAAAACAATTATTACAATATGATGATGTAATAAATAATCAAAGAGAAATAATATACGAAAGAAGAAATAATATATTAGATAGTGAATCAATTCATGAAAAAATTCTTAATTCTTTTAGACATCATGTAGAAGATTTAGTTAATTCTCATTATGTTATAGATAATGAAATCAATGAAGATGATATTAAAGAAATAACAGAATTTGTAAATGAAAACTTATTAAGAAAAGATATTAAAGAAAAAGATATAGAAAATCTTAATAAGGAAGAAATTATAGATCTACTTTATAAAAAAGTAGTAGATGAGTATGAATCAAAAATAAGCGGAATACCAGAAGAAATAACTAACGAATTTGAAAAAGCTATTTCATTACAAGTAATAGATAATTATTGGATGGAAAATATTAATACAATGTCTCATTTAAGAGAAGGTATTTACTTAAGAGGATATGGTCAAGAAGATCCACTACGTGCGTATACAGTAGAAGGATATAATATGTTTGATAACATGCTTCAAAAAATAGATAAAGATATTTCAGTTTTCTTACTTAAAGCAGAAATAAGACAAAACATCGTAAGAAAAGAAGTAAGTAAAGATAAAATGCAAACAAATGAGGATAAAGATACTGTAAAAAAATCTGCACCTATCCGTAAGAAAAAAGTAGGACGTAATGAATTGTGTCCATGTGGCTCAGGAAAAAAATACAAACAATGCTGTGGTAAATAGTAGGAAATATAAGGATTTGCGAGGATTTTGTCCACGTAAAAATTGACCGAAAATGGCCATTTGTCCACATTTTGTCCACGTAAATTTAAAATTGTGGACAACAGGACAAAAAGTGTTGTGAAATTTAGTACACGTTTTGTG
>OMQW01000004.1 GCA_900313345.1 uncultured Eubacteriales bacterium | reverse complement strand
TATTTAGTAAGTATAGGATCTATTGAAATAGGAACTATTCTCCTTATATATAGTTATTATTCTAAAATACTAACTAACTTTGAAGTATTAGGTACAATTACCGCTGATTACCAAAGTTTTATTGTATCTTTAAAAAGATTAGATAAGATAAATAATATTTCCTAAATAGTAAAATTATGTTAAAATTAAATTGTGATGTATATGAGAAAATTATTAATAAAATTAATTAGAAGATATCAAAGTATTCCTTTTAAATCTCATGATAGTTGCAGGTATATACCTACATGCTCTAACTATATGATTGATGCACTAGAAGTATATGGCTTGGTAAAAGGCTTGTATTTAGGTATTAAAAGAATATTAAGATGTAATTCCTTTACTAAGAAAGAATATAAATATGATCCAGTACCAAAGAAATAATTTTTTTACAATAATTTTAAAAACTATGATATACTAAAATAGTACTAGTTAACCTACACATCCTAGTATAAAAAAGGGAAGGAGAGTTTTATGAATGTTTTATATGGTTTTATTAATATTATTGTTACCTTTAGTTTGGTAGTATTAATAGACAGATTATTTAAAAAAGAAGGATTATATGTCTGGCTTAGTATAGCAACAATACTTGCTAATTTAACAGTATGTAAAATGATTGATGTGTTTAGTTTTACTACTAGTTTAGGTAATGTATTATTTGCATCAACATTTTTAGCAACAGATATTATGTCAGAAAAGTATAGTAAGGAAGATGCTAAGAGGGGAGTTTATATAAGTATTTTTAGTAGTATTACTTTTATTATAATTTCTCAATTAACATTACTATTTATACCAAGTTCAGAAGATGTTGTAAATGATGCTATGAATACTTTATTTAGCATCAGTATTAGAACAATGTTTGCAAGTATGGTAATGTTTTTTATAAGTAACATGGCTGATATATATTTATATAATAAAATAAAAGAAAAATATCCCAATAAATTATGGCTTAGAAATAACATATCAACAATACTTTGTAATTGCCTAGAAAATTATTTCTTTAATACATTAGCATTTATTGGTATATTCTCAATGAATGTTATTATATCTATTGCAACGACAACAACTATCATAGAAATTGTAATAGCACTTTGTGATACACCATTCTTATATCTTTCTAAAAAATTAAAAAGTGAAAACTAAGTAGTTTTCATCTTTTTTTGTATTAATATTTTGTTATTTAGAAGCCTCTCATTATCTGGAGCCATTTCAATAGCTAAATTAATCCACTTTAATGAATCTTTAATATTACCTAAATAGTATTCACTAATTGAAAGTAAATCATATATTGTATAATCAAAACTAAAAGGTTCATTAATATATGTCTTAGGATGGTTTTTAATCTTTAGTGCCTCGAGAGAATACTTTCTAACATTTTCAAAATCATTTAGTTCATAATCTAGTAGTGCTCTTTCAACAAAAGGATCTCTTAAGTGTGGTGCTTCCATCATTGCTTTATTAAGCCACATCTTTGCTTCATCATATCTATTTAAGTTTTTATAACATCTTGCAATAAATCTCATTGAGGCACATCTTTCATCTTTCCAAGTAGAACTTTTTAAAGATAGATGCTTAATTAAAGTATCTATAGCCTCATTGTATTTACCATAATACATATATTCTCTTCCTAAGTAATGAACGTTTCGATCATCATCTGGATTCTCTTTGACAGATAGTTCTAAAAGTGGTAAATAACTACTTCTTGATTTAGTATTATCTGGATAGTGATCTATGGTTATATTATTTGTTGTAAACCATATTTCTTTCTCACCAGTAAACTTAAGTACTTCGTGCACTGGATGAGTCCATGTAAAGTTATGTCTACTATGAATTTTCTCAATATAGAAATTAACTATAGGTTTGTTATTTTCATCATGAGACCAATTATAATTATATCTTAAATGGTTTATTCCATTTTTCCAAATCTTTTCAAGTTCATTTCTCCAACCTTTACTAATTACCTCATCGATATCCATGCATACACAAATATCATAATCATCAGGCACAAGTTTTAAAGACTCATTTCTAGCTACATCAAATCTCCAAGGTTTTATTTCTTTAACAGTAACTTTAGCTCCAAACTCTTTTAATAGTTTTACGGTATTATCAGTAGAACCAGTATCTAAGACAAATACTTCGTCTGCCTCAGATACTGAATTCATCCATCTTTCTACAAACTTTTCTTCGTTTTTACTTATTGCATATACACAAATTTTAAGCTTACCCATAATAATATGATGTAGGTCCGGTAGGACCAGGAATATATATAGAACAACATTGTCCACGTTTTTTTTCATCAATTGGTTGTTTTATTGAATTATAACAGTTATTGTTCATTATTCATCTCCTTTCATTGTATAATATGAAGAAAGACATAAATCACTAATTATATAAGTTTAAATATAATAAAAAATCTAACTTTTCAAAAGTTAGAAATATATATACTAAAACATAATAATAATTGGCAGGGGATGAGAGAATCGAACTCCCAACAGTGGTTTTGGAGACCATTATTATACCATTTAACTAATCCCCTAGGTATGTCACAAATAAATAATAGCACAAAATAATAACTTTGTAAAGAACAAACAAACAAAAAAGTAATGATTTGGAGATCATTACTTATATTCAATATTAATCATTTTTGCATGTACGGCAACTCTTTTAGTACCGGTATTATCACAAGTTGATAAAGTAAGTATTTTATCATCTGCATTAACATCAATACCAAAGTCATATACACTTCTGTTTTTTAAAGTTGTAATAAAATTTTCAAAAGGTTCACTAATAAACATAGTCTTTAAATAATAAACTTCAGGTTCTATAGTATATATAGAAAAGACTTTCCAATTACTATTACTAGTAGGGGTAGAAATCTTTATATAATAATTACTACTATTTTTTAAATAACTGTTATTAAGCATTGAAGGAACTGATCCAAACATCGTTTTGTTATTCATATTATGTCCGTATATAATAGTATTTTTTCCGAAATCAGTAAAATCATCCCTATAATCAGCATAAATCCATCCAGCAATATTCTCATTTCTATTAAAAGCATGATTTAGATAGTAATCATTATCGGTTGATTGAACAACGGGGTAATTAACTTTTGTTCCATCAACTTTAATCCAACCAACTGTATCTGGATTTTTACTAAGTAGTTCATCAAAATTAACATTAATAAACGGAACAGACATATAATCCCAATAATCATTTGGATAGTATGTACTATTTTGGGTAGTATTTTG
>OMQW01000041.1 GCA_900313345.1 uncultured Eubacteriales bacterium | reverse complement strand
TTTCTTTTTCTAAACTCCTTATCAGAAAATTTATAAGTTTATGAGTCTATTAATATAATATAAATGACTTTACGAAACAAAAGGAATAAAGTTTGAAATGAGGTGATATTTAATATAAAAATTCAATTTATATTATAGTTTCATCAATTCGTTAACAGAGAGTTATCAATTAACTCTCTTTTATAATGTCTATATATTCTTTATTAAAGATTACCACTATGGCTATATAACCATAATTTAAATGTGGAAAAATAATACTTAACCGTATTTACTATAATGTATATGCTATCACTATTGAAATATATAAAACTTGAACTGAAACATCCAAAAAAAAAGACTTAGTTAAAGTCTCTTAAATTATAATCCTAAATCTCTAGTTTCATCTGTAAACCACCAAGATAAGTTATTAGGATTCCAGTTCCATACAACGCCTTGGCCTTCATTGATTAACCAGTAAGAACCTACATATCCATCACTTTCGTGAGTAAATGAATACCAATATGGATTAGATGTATTAGCATTTCCGTTTTCATCTACATCAAATGTGTCATACATAAAGATTTCGACTAAAACAGCTCGTCCCCACATATTACCACAGCTATCAACTAATTCATAATCACTACCTAATGACCTACGGATACCATAATTTCTCCAACGATGAATTGCCTTAAATAATTCACTATTTTTAGTATCTTTATCTGCCCAAAGATAATTAGTTCTTTGAACATTGGCATCGCCATCTGTTCCTTCCCAGCCTGTATAAAGTCTTGTATATTCTACAAATTTAATACCTTCTTTTAATCTAGTACAACTTTGTGCAGGCTGTGCAGCTTGGGCTCTACTATTACTAGAACCACTATTACTTCTAACAACTGTATTAGTTGTAGCTTGGGCTGGCTCTTCTTCAGGCTTAGCTGTTATATTAAGTTTAGCCTCTGCTTCTGCAGTAGCCTTGCCTAGAGTAGCCTTTATTTTAATAGTGTGTTCACCTACTTCAGTAATTGAAGCCATATCTTCGGATTCATAAGTAAGAACTAATTCGTCTTCTAGATACTTAGGCTCAACTGCATCATCAGTAGATTCATTTGCATCATTTTCAGTTGTTTCTGATGCAATTACTTCTTCACTAACTAAGTATTTACCATCTTGTTCAGTAATTACTAACTTAGCATCGTCTCTTAAGATACTATCAATAAAATCAGTAATTTTATATTCAGTACCTTCTTCAACTGAGACCTCTTTTAAGTTAAGAGTTAGTGTGTGTTTAACTTCTTTTGTTTTTTCTTCTATGGTAGTATTTTTTATTGTTTTTAGTTTAATTCTATTTACTATTATCAATGTAGTTGTTCCTGCAATCAACAAAGTTACTATGCTAATGATTACTACACTTAATATCTTATTAGAAACAATAGTTTTAAAAAGTTTATCTTTTAATGATATTTTCTTTTTTTCTTTATTTTTTTTCATATATCTTACTCCTAACTCTTTTTAATAAAATATTTGTTCCCAAGAATAAGCAGCAGCACCTGCTTGACCATTATTTAGAGGAGTTCCTCTAAGTAATACGAATCCATTTACTCTAAGACGAGAATCTACAGAATAAGCATAAACATAATCATATTGTGAGTAATCAAAATTACCCATTTCTCGACCAAGTCTATTAATAGCTTCAGTTCCATCAGCTGAAGGATTACCTGCTTGATATGAAAGTCTTGTAATATTTACATTATAATGTGAAGCATATTCTGATAAAGTTGGAATAATTCCAGCCGTACCAGCATAAGTAAAGTTTCCGTTAGTTACGTCTCCTTCACCACCATCACCTAAATATAATGTTTCACCACTAGAATAATTAGCTCCTGTAAGTTCTATATTACAAGTTTGAGAATTACCACTATGGTTAAAACAATTAAATTTAACTGGTGTAGAGCCTCCTCTATAAGAAAGAATTCCTGTATTATCACCATTAGAAACTAATGTAGCACCCCTACTATTATAAGTTCCTGCTGCTAGTTTATTTTCGTCTGATACACCGATTTTATCGTTATACCATTTATTATATTCTTCTTTAGTAGTAGGAATAGATTCTCCTACATCTTCTTTTTTAGTTCCAACAGCAACTTTGAATGTATTACCATTTGAATCAGTCATAACTGCAGAGCCTGAAGCTAGAGCTTCTTCTGATACTTCTTCTACAACTTTGATTTTACCTGTATAATCTTTATCATTATACATAATAGTATAGTCGTATTCGCCTACTTCAGAAGTTTTAACATTTTCTAAGTCAATGCCTTGAAAGCAGGCTAAGTCTTTTTCAGTTAATTCATCTTTATTTTCTACTAAATCAGTCCAAACAAGAGCTGATAAGTCAGTGTCTTTTTGAACTTCAAAAGATTCTTTTAA
>OMQW01000020.1 GCA_900313345.1 uncultured Eubacteriales bacterium | reverse complement strand
TTTGCATAAGTGGAAATTTCAATTTCATACTCAGTAAGCTCATCAGTTAAAGCTTCTAAAGAAAAATAATTATAACTTTTATACCCAATAACCTCATTAGGTAAATTAACACTCATATTACTCTTCTTACTATTAATAACACTAAGTATTAAATCAATATGTTTATCATTGATTAATATTAAATCATCTTGATAAAACTCTTCCATTAAATAATAAAGAATTTCTTTTTGAATAAAACCATCAAGTTTTAGAAATTTATCAATAATAATTTTTCCTTCTTTAAAAACCATTTTTAAGGCTTTATCTCTTTCTTTAATAACAAAGTTATTAGTCTCTTGTAATGTCTCACTAAATTTTAAAAATTTTAAATGAACATTACTATCTTCACCCTTTAAAAAAGGTAAAAGATTTTTTCTATATCTATTTCTAGTATAAGCTGTATTATTATTAGAACTATCTATAAAGAATTTTATATTATTAGAATTATCATAATCTATTAATTCTTCTTTAGTAAAATAAATAAGTGGTCTAACTATCATATAATCACCCATAGAAACAATTTTTTTAAATCCAGAATAACCATTTAAATTAGAACCTCTAACAAGTCTCATCATAATAGTTTCAACTAAATCATCACCATGATGAGCAGTCATTAAGTAATTAGCACTATATTTATTAACAATTTCTTCAAAATAATGATATCTAATATTCCTAGCTTCATTCTCAAAATTATCGTCACTATATTTTTCTATTTTCATAGTTTCAAAAGTAATATTATTTAAAGAAGCAAACTCTCTCATATATTCTTCTTCAACTAAACTTTCTTTTCTAACATTGTGATTAACATGACAGCATATTATTTTTAAATTAAATTTGTCTCTAATCTTTAAAAGCATACTAAGAAGAGCCATAGAATCAGGTCCTCCACTAGCACCAACAACAATAATATCGTTCTCTTTAAAATCAAAATATTTAGAAATATCAAAATCTTTTTCATTCATAAAATCACATCCAAACATAAATATTATAACATAAGAAAAGAATTTACTTAATATTTAAAATAAATTCTCCATCTTTACTATATAAATATTTTTCTCTAGCATATCTAGCTATATAATCAGAATCTTGCATTTTATTAACATCTACCTTTAATGCAGCTTCTTTTTTCTTTAACTTTTTAAGTTTTAAAGTAAGTTCCTTATTTTCTTTATACTTATCATAAATTTGTACCCAGTACTGTAAGGTAGTAACTAAAGTTATAGCAATAACAAAAACAGATAAAGATCCAAAAAGTATAACACGTCTACGCATTTTAACTTTACTTTTATCTCTAGCCATAATTCCACCTTCTTTACAAACTATATATAATAAAAAAAATAAATAATCAAGTAAGAAAATAAAATTTTACATTGAAAAGTGTAAATTTATAATATAAATAAAAGTAAATCCAAGAAAAAAAGAAATTAAAAAGTAAGAATGTATATAAAACTTAGATAAATAATAATTAATAATTAAATAAATAAAACTATAAATAAATATTAATAATAAAGAAAAAAGAATTTTAATAAATCTATATTTAGATATTAAAAATCTTTTAAATAAAATAAATCCTATATAAAAAAACATCCCATATATAAAATTAAAAAATAATAAAATTAATTGTAATTTAATATCTATCATTTAAAAAGTTTAGTTATCAAAGAATCCTTTTCTTTATTATTATCATCTAAATAAGTAATACTATTAATTAAACCCTTAATAGATATGTTTCCGCTATTAGTATCAAGTTTTATAAGTTCTAAGTCATTTCCTTTTACAAGTAAATAACCCATCAAAGTATCAATTAAAAATTCTTTATCATCAAAGTTCTCTATTTTTTTAACACCATTAGTAATAAATGATTTTCTCTCTATTAATGTAATGCTATGACTAGCGCCTTCATATTCTTTCATAATAACCTCCAATAAATTATATGAAAGAAATAACTAATTATGCATAAAAATAAGCACCTTAGTGCTTATTTCTATTCCTCTTCTGCTACTTCTTCATCTGGAGTGTTATTATATTCTTCTATAATAGCTTTTTCGAACAAAGTTCTAGTATCAGCATTAATTGGATGAGCAACATCACGATATTCACCATTAGGATATTTACGACTAGGCATAGCTATAAATAAACCATTTTCTCCTTCAATAACACGTATATCTTTAACAGCAAATGCATCATCAATAACAACTGATGCAATTCCTTTCATACGAGATCCTTCTTTTTCAATTTTACGAACTTTTACAGATGTAATTTTCATATGTATCCTCCTTATAAAGCTATTAACTTTATAATTATATTTTAATTAAATAAAAATAAAAAATCAATAAAAATCATTAAATTTCTAATGCTTTACAGGAATAATCTCTATAGTTTTATTACAAACGTCATTATATGAAAAAGAAAGAAGCTTATCTTGATCAGTTTTAATAGTAAAAATAGCAGGATAAGTAGCAGTAATAATTCCATTAAAAGATAAATTTAAATTACGACTCCCTATAACATTAAAATGCATATATTTACCCTTTAAAAGAAAAATATTTTCTTTAATATTATTTAAATTCATCTAGGAAACCCCACATACATAGTACCTCTAGTAATAATACCACCTATACCTGAAGAACCATACTTAGTTTTAGATAAAAGTTCAATAAGATCTATATCTTTATTTATTTCAGATAAACTTATAAAAGAAGCAATAATTGCCGGATCAAGAGCATGAATATTTATTCTTTTAGGACTAGAAGCAAAATTAGCACCAGCCTTTATTAATTCTTCAAAATTAGACTGACAAGCACCAGCAATAATAATTAATTTATCATGACTATTCTCAATTTCTCTAGCCCTTAAAACACTATCTCTAAAATTATTACTATTTTGATAGCTATTATCTTTTAATAAAGCATCATGACCAGTAATAACTACTATTGAAGGTTTATATTTATTAATTAAATCTTTTATTTTAAGAGGCATATCTTTTTCATTTAAATATTCACCATAAGCTTCAACCTTCATATCTTTATAAAACTTAATACATCTTTTTAAATAATCTTTATCACTATCTATATGTAAGATCTTACCAGGTAAATAAAAATATAAATCTCTATCAAGCTTTATATCCTTTAGTAAATTATTAGTAATTAAATTATCCTCTCTTAAAGAACCACTAGGACTCTCTAACTTAACTAGATCATCTATATTGCTGTCAGCAATTAATCTAATATCTACACCCTTTAAAATAGCAATAGATGAAGTAATACTAGTAATTGTAAAAATAACATCATTATTATGACTCTTACGAGTAACTAAATCACCAATATTAAGCATAATCCCTCCCTTTAAATTTTATTCAAAAAAAAAGAGATTATGATAAACTATCACTAATCTCAATAAAAACATCTAAAGGTAACTCTTCAGCCCTAATACTTAAATCATAATTATATTTACTTAAAGCTAAACTTACCTTATCTAAATCATAACTTTTTAAATTATTTCTAAGAGTCTTCCTCTTAAATTGAAAACTATCTCTAACTAATTTAAAAAATACTTCTTCATTAATAGCAATTTTTCTATTATTTTTCTTAGTAAACATAATAACACTACTATCAACATTAGGTTCAGGCATAAAGCACTTTCTAGAAACATTCATAATAATATGACTATCAAAGAAATAATTTAGATAAACACTAATAGAAGAATAACTCTTAGATCCAGGTTTAGAAGAATATCTAATAGCAACTTCTTTTTGAACCATCATAACTATAGAATCAATATTAGGTAAATCCTTCATAATCTTCATAAGTATAGGAGTAGTAATATAATAAGGAACATTACTAATAAAATATAAATGTTTATAATTATAATTTCTTATATCATCATTAATATCTCTTTCCATAAAATCATCAAAAATAAAAGAAACATTATTATTATCCTTAAATTTATCTAAAAGAGTATCTTTTAAAGTAGTATCTATTTCATATGATAAAACTTCTCCATAATCCTTTAATACATCAGTAAGAACACCCATACCAGGTCCAACCTCTATTATTAGAGAATCTTTTTGTATATTACTTAAATAACACATTTTATTAGTAATAGAACTATCTTTAATAAAGTTTTGTCCAAATTTCTTTTTAAATTTAAAGCTATCCATATAATCACCAACAAACATATAATATCAAAAAAAAAGAAAATAGAAAATATCTATTTTCAAATTCTATAAAACCTCAAGATCTTCTTTTTTAGATTCTTTAACTTCTTTATTATCCTTTAACTCTAAATTAATAGTATTTTTCTTTTTCATATTAGGTATAAACATAAATATAATATCAGCTATAATTAAACCATAAAGCATAATTCTATTAAAAGATAAGTAGTCATTAAAATAATTAAAATTAACACCCATCTTTTGAATACCATTAAATAACATATTATAATCAAATACTGCTCTATAGAATACTACTAAATTAGTAGAAAAAACTAAACAAGAAGTTAAATTATAAAATAAATTATCAAGTATCGCTCTTCTATCTAAAGAAAAATTAAGAATATATAAAAGTAGTAATATTCCATAAGGAATAAATATATTAATAGAATCAGTAATAGGTTTACCAAGTCTTTGATTCATCTTTAAAACTATAAATAAAGAAGCACTAAAAGCTACAAGTAATAATAAATATTTTAATACTCCAAGCATAATATTAATTACTTTTTTCATTATACCGCACCTCCTAAAACAAAGTTTTTAAACCATCTAGAAAGTTCAAGTAATAAATCAACACTATCATTATAACTAGCTTCTATCTTAGTATAACTATCACGAGTTAAATCAAAAACATTAACTTTATCAAAATTACTACCAAATTGATATGTACTATTATTTTGTAAGCTTCTCTTAACATAATCCATATCATCCATTAACATTTTACTATTAGTAGTAATAAATGGTTTAACTTTATCATAACTAGTTCCAGGAATATCAAATCCATAAACTTGCATAACAATACAATCATTAATAATATCAGATTGATAATTAGTAAGTAAATCATAATCATCCTTAGCAGTAATAACTTTTTTTTCAAAAATTTTATTAATACTAGAAGATTCATACTTACTTAAACACATATCAATTCTAGCTTTAGAACTCATTAATGATAAATTATTAGGATTAGTTTTAAAATTATTAGCATTAAAAACACTAATATTATTTTTAATTTCCTCAAATTTAGGTTTATTTTTTTCATAAACTGAAATACTATCAGTATTTTTTACATAAGATTCATTAACCTCTTTATAATGATAGAAATTAATAAATAACATAAAAACTGCAACAGAGAATACAAGACCAGTTATTATATAACCTATTATACTTATATACTCTAATATAAATTTCTTCATAAAATTCTCCCTTTTTATTGATTAAGAACAGGTACTACCTTTAAATAATAAGTATAGTAGCTATCACTATCAATATCCTTTTTATCATCAATCCAAATTACAAATCTATAATCATTATGATTATTAGGATTTAAAATTGTTCTATCAATTATATTCTCTCTTATATCAGAAAGCTTTCCTTGTTTAATAACTTTATTATTTCTATAAAGTTTAAAATTAATAAATTTTCTATCTATTGTACTCTTTTGATCCTTTAATAAAACATCATATTTAGATGAAATACTATTATTATTATTAATAACAAAAGAATAAACAGAACTATTTTCAAATCCATTAATATCATTATAGTCATATCTTTCGCCAGTACTTTCAAAAGTAACATCAAGTTGAGAAATTAATGAAGGATTTTTACTATTAAAGAAAGCAAAAAACGTAAAAGATAAAACTATAACTAACACTATAAGTATTATACTAAAAAGTATAATTAGAGCATTTTCTTTTTTCACAGTAATTCTAATTCATCCTCCTCTTTTTTATCAATAGACTTAACTGGTATATCTTCTTTTACATCATCATTCTTAATTTCAATATCTTTAAATTTGATATTATTAACACTTTTACTATTCTTAACAGAATTAGAAAGTTTTAAAATATCATAAATTATAATTGATAAACAAGGTAATACAACAAGAAGCATCCAACCATAAGTTTTTGTTAAAAAATATCTTAAATAACCAAGCCAAGGAATAACAAATATAACTTTACCAAATATATTATTAGAAGGAACATAAGTATCGTCAGCAGTAGTATTATTATCACCTTTAGTTTGATATTTATAATTACCTTCACTATTAATAGTATCAAGAATTCTATGTGTAACAGTAAGTCCTGTATACCTAGCATCATTTGAAGAGAAAGTAATAATATCTCCCTTCTTTAAATTACTTTTAGGTTTTATAGCAACTACAGCATCTTGAACATTTATTGTAGGAACCATACTAGGACTAACTATAACATATGCACTAATAATAGGTGCCTGACCATTATTACCATAACGCTTAGTATAGAAAGAATAAAATAAAATAACAACAAGTAAACCGATAACTAGAAAAAAGAAAATATCACTTATTAACTTAAATATCTTATTAAGAGTATAAGCCCTTTTACTATTACTATTATACTTATAAGATACATTCCTAGTATCACTATTATTGATAATATCACACCCTTTCCTACTTTACTAACTATATATTACTACAAAAATAATATAAAAAAAAGTAAAACACAAAAAAAAGAAATAGTTTACACTATTTCTTTAAAAACTAATCTTAGTTAGTTCCTTTACCATATACGTTAACTTTAACTTTATATGATTGAGCAACACCGCTTACAACGTAAGTTTCATCAACCCACATTCTTAAACGATAATATACTTTTTGTTCAATACCACTATTAGAACCATCTGCAGTAGTGAATGAAGAATTTGCAAGAACCATAGATCCTACAGGAGCTCCAAAATCATCAGCAGTAGTTATACCAGTAAATGCAGCAGGTGCAAATACTTGACTATAACTTGTTCCATCAGTACTGCTTTCTAGATATAATCTAATATTAGCATCAGGTACTAATGTAGAAGAATCAGCTTCAGCGTCATTTGCTTTTACAGCAACAACTTCATAGTTAATAGTTGTACTACCAGTAATTTTAGCAGTTACAGTAAAATCAAATTTTTCATTATCAGCACTCAAAACCATACCATCAGCATCAGCAGTTGGAACAGCATTTTCAATATCAATTCCATTAGTTGCTTCATCATAACTCATAGTAATAGTACCTGTACTAATAGTATTTACTGTTTCACCAGCTTTACTATAAGTAAAAGCGGCAAATGAAATTCCAACTACAGCTACTACTAAAAT
>OMQW01000021.1 GCA_900313345.1 uncultured Eubacteriales bacterium | reverse complement strand
TTTCTTATTCTTCATATAATCTCCTACCTTACTTGCTTATTTTACATTCTAAGTATACTTAATATTTTAAAAAAAGTAAATAAAAAAATAGATAGTTTACACAAAAAAGAAGCTTAACGCTTCTTTTAATAATCTCTGTCTCTATTCATCTTGTTTCTTTTTCTTGAGTTCTTGATTCCTTCTTTTTTAGCTAATCTTCTTTTAACTCCTGGCTTATCATAGCACTCTCTTTTTTTGCATTCTGAAGGGACTCCGTCTCTTGCAACTTTTTGTTTGAATTTTCTTAGAGCCATATCTAAGTTTCCATTTTTAACAGTTACTTGTGTCATATTTCTCCCTCCCTTCATCCATAACTAAATAGATTATAGCAAAAAAGTTATATGTTTTCAACAAAATTATACATTTTTATTAAAATTATTTGATATTTATTCCTATTTTAAGACCTAAATAATAAATAAGCAATAATAAAAAAGCTAATATTAGGGATTTGAAAAAGACTAAAATAGATTCTTTTATGATGTGCATATAGTATTACTTTCTATTCTTCTAATAGATGATCCTACGCCTATTCCTGCTTCATATAATACTCTTACAATTGCTGTTATAGCATTAAGCATAGTGCTTGTTAATGCACCGCCATCTATTTTATCTAGTTCTTCTTCTTTTAATTTCACTAGTTATTGCAAGGTTTTACGTGAGTATATCCATTTATTATACCTGATGCAAATATTATTACTGATGTTACTATTAAATATACCCATATACCAACCTCTCCTCCTTCTATTTTTTCTAAACTTTCATCTGATAATTTCATTAATCCTCCTTAAAAAATATTTTAAAAATATTTATTAGTTTTTCTTTATCATCATAAATACTTACTATAATTTTGTTTTTATTTATTAAATTATTTATTTTTAATACAACAAGATTATTATTTTTATATATATTTTTATTTATATTTATTATTTTATATTTTTTCTTAATACTATTTATATAAATATATTTATTTTTTTCTAAATATTTTAAAGATTTATTAGGTACTATTATTTCAAACATATTATCTAATAAAAATGTCCCTCTATATATTTTATATTTAGAATAATAATTATTTAGTGAGTATAAAATAAATAATACTATTATAAATATATATAATACAGTTATATATCTAATTAAATATTTCTTTTTATAGTTTTTCATTTATTTTACCATCTTTCATTATTAATATTCTATTAAATAAATTTATAGTATTTAGTCTATGACTAATAACAATAACTATATTCTTTTCTAAATACTTAATTATTTCTGTAAGGATTTTATTTTCTTCTTCTATATCTATTTCATTTAAAGCTTCATCAAATATATAGATATTGCTATCTTTCATTAAAACTCTTGCTAGAATTATTCTTTGCCTTTCTCCTCCACTTAGATTAGCACCATTTTCTTCTATCATTTCATTTATTCCTAGACTACTCTTATAAATTTTTTCTAAACCTACTATTTTTATTACTTTATTTAACTTATCATTATTATAATTTTCAAAAACTATATTATCTTTAATTGATCCTGTAAACAGAGATTCATTTTGAGAAGTGTATGTTATTTTTCTTCTTATAATATCTAAATGAATATGTGTTATATCTATATTATTTACTTTAATATAACCATAATTTATAGTTATAAAACCAGATAATATTTTCATTAATGTTGACTTACCTACTCCACTATTACCTGTTAAGAATATTTTATCTTTCTTATTTATTTTTAAATTTATATTATTTAATACTTTATTTAAGCCATATTGATATGTTAAATCTTTTATTAATATATTGCCATTTAAATTATATTCTTTAAAATATTCTAAACAATTAAAGTTTTCTATATCTACTTCAAATAATGCTTCTACTCTTTTTTTAGAAACTTTATATTCTATATACATTTTATATATATTATATAAATCATTAATAGATACAATATAATATGAATAAAATGCTTCATATAATATTAAGCTTGAAAGATTTATTTTATTTATAATTACTAATTTTATTCCTATAACTATTAATAATAATCTAAATAAAGAGTTTATTATACTTGTAAATTCTATATTTATAATATTTAATCTTTGAAGAGAGTATGCTTTACTTAATAGATTTTTATAATTATTTATTAAATAATTATTTTTTTCTTTTTCTATATGCATACTTTTAATTGTTTGCATGGATCTAACATTTTCATAAATAATACTATTTGTTTTATCTTCTTCTAACATAATATCTCTTTTTTTAGCTTTTATTATTTTGTTTATTAAATATTCTTTAATAAATAAAATTATAGATAAAACTAATAAATATATAGATAACTTTTTATTTTTATTAAATAATAATATTTCAAAAAAAATTATTATTATTAAATCTTCTGGAAGATTTTCTATTACTTTTATAAAAAAAGCTTTAATAGTTTCTAAGTCTTTTATTTTAGATACTATTTCACCACTAGTTCTATTTTTATAATAGATATATGGTAATAGTGATAATCTATTAAATAATTTTTTTGTTAAATATTCATTAAGATTAGTTATTAATTTTAAAACGTATATACTATTTAATATTTTAGTAAATGATTTTAAAAGAATTATTAATATAAAGAATATTATTAAATTATTTATATTATTTAATAAATTATAGTTTGATACTAAATTTATAAATGCTTTAAAAAGTGTTGCTAAAGTTAGTGTTAGGATAAAATCTATTAATGATAATATTATTAATATTAATAGATTTTCATGTTTTAGATAATCTTTTATCCATTTATATATAAACTTTTCATCTTTATAATTATTTATATTTTTTAGGGGTTTTAGATAAATATAATTATTACTTGTTAAGAGATTAAATTCTGAAAAACTTATTTTTCTTTTTCCTTTAGCAGGATCCATTACTATTAATGTTTTCTTTTTTCTATCTATTTTATATATTACTATAAAGTGTTTAATATTTTTATTAATAACTATATGACTTATTATTGGTAAATCTTCATCTTTTAAATTTTCTAATTTATCATTTAAACCATAAGAATTAAAGCCAAGAAGGATTGCTGTTTTTACTAGATTATATGCTGTTACACCTTGCTTTGTAGTATTTGTCATTTCTCTTAGTTTTTCGATACTTATATTACCATTATAATTTCTTATAACAGATAATAAGCAAGAAACGCCACAGTCTTTAATTCCTTCTTGCTTTACTACTTCCATTTTTCACCTCCCAATTATATTATTCGAAAGTGAAAGAACTTTTTTGCTAAAAAATATAAAAAAAGAACTTTTTTTACAAAAGTTCTAATTTACTTAATGGTGTCCACGACGTGATTCGAACACGTGACCGATCGCTTAGAAGGCGATTGCTCTATCCAGCTGAGCTACGTAGACATTACTTGCCGATTAAATATATATTACAACAAAAAAAGACTTTATGCAAGTCCTTTTTTTATTTTACTAATACTTTTGCCGATTCTTCTTGTTCTGTAACAATTTCAGTTACATCATCTGGATTGATTGTTTCAATTCCTGTTGTAATTTCTTCATTTGGATTATAATATCCATTTCTTGTATTATCAAGTACTCCTTCAGAAGAAGCTGCATCACCAGTTGATGATTCGAAGTTCTTTGAATCTTTTCCATAACCATTTAAAATATCTATTAGTTCTTTTGTATTTCTATCAATTTCTTCTTGATTTGCTGTATTATTATCATCATAAATATAATCTTCTTTATTTGTTGTATTAGATACTTTTAAATTATTAAAATCAACATTATTATCTTCTTCTATTTCAATATTTTCATATGTAGGATAGATAACTGCTCCATCATAATATATATTACTATTTTCACTATTATTTATATTAGTTACTTGTTCATTAGTATTAACATTATTATTTTCAGTATCATTTTTAGTGTTATTACTATTAACTTCATTAGTATTATCTATTACTACTTTAGTATTTTTATCTTCATAGATAGTTTCTACACTGTCTTCTTTAGATTCTTCACTACTACTTTCTTTATTACTATCATCATTAGTAATGTCATTATTATCATCTGTTTCTATTTCTATATTTTCTTTTGGATCTTCTTCTTTAATATCATTTTTATCTTTATTTTTATTTGCTAAACCAAATCCAATACCTACTGCTAAAAGTGCTGCTAAACCAATGAACATAGCTTTAGCACCTTTATTAGATTTTTTATTTTCTTCTTTTATTTCTACTTTTTCTTCTTTTATAGCATCAGCTTGTTTTTCTAAGTTTTCAGAAATTTCTTCTATTTCTTTTTCTTCTCCTGTTTTATAAACATTATTATAAAATTTATCCCAATTATCACGCAAAGTTCTAATAGTTACTAATGTATAGAATCCTTCATTTCTTAATTCTTTTACTGTTTTATTTTCTTTTTCACTTTTTGCAGTAATAATACTTTTTGCTATATCAGAGCTAACATTTTCAACTCTTCCTGTTGCATAATAAATAACTGCTTTTTTCTTTTTATCATTATTATTTTCATTATAAGTATAGAATATTACTTTTTTAACTTCATTTTCTTCTTTCTCTTCTTTTTTAAATTTTTCTTTTATTTCTTCTGCAATCTTAGTTTTTCTTGTTTCTTTAAATTCTTTATATGAAACAAATTCATCATTTATCATATAATTGATATTAAAATCTTTTCCAAGTCTACTAAATGATTTTTCTAAAATTTTATTAGCTTCTTTAACATTTACCACTTTTTCTAAACCTGTTGCAATTCTAACAACTGCACTATATTTATTATCTTTAAATCTATAAGTAATATTTACTACTTTTTTTAAGTTTTCATATTTTTGTTGTAATTCATTTTTCATTAATTTAGTAATTTCTTTATTTGTTGATGGTGTAGTTATTACTGCCCATGATTTTTTTAATTCTGTTAGTTTAGTTACTCTATGTTTTAAGCCTAATTTTATTATCAATGGTAGTGCTAAATCAGAATCTATTTTAACATAATCTACTATTTGTTCTTTTTTTGTAACAAATTTATATTTCAAAGTAGCTTTAGAATTAGCATCCTCTATTTTTTTGTTAAATAAGATATTTTCTAATTCAATTCTATTAATTTTAGATGTTTTATTTTCTTCTATTAAGTTGTTTAATACTTCTCTTTTTAAACTTTTATTATTTGATTTAAAAATAATATTTTTATCAAGATTAGCATATTTAACTTCTCTTAAATTATTATCTGATAAATATTTTTTTAAGAATAATAGCCCTGTTTGATAATTAGTTTCTATATTACCATATGTAGTTTCTACTATTACTTTTTTATTTAATAATCCATTATTTATAATTGTTAAACTTTTTATTTCCATTTTATTTACCTCTTTCTATTATCTAGTTCTTTCTCTTACATAACAAACATCTTCATATAGTGGTTCATTTCTTAATATAACATGTTCCTTTTTTATTGGAGCATAACTTACTATATTATTAATATCTGTACATGCATTAGTTCCAAGACTTAAATCTTTTATATATTCGTATTTATCATATACAAATACTTTTTTATCACATGTTTCATTACAAACTGATTCATCCATATGACTAAATTTATAAAATTCATTACCTCTAATAGCTGGTGTTACTTCAGATTTTACTTCTCCTACATATTTCCAGTTAGAAGTTGATTCTTTATTTATATTTAATATTTCAATATAATTTCCTGTTGTTTTATATAGTTTATTATTTAAGATGAAATAATTAAATCCATTACAAGTATTAACTGTTTTTACTCCATCATTTCTAAATGATAATTCATAAGCATAATACTTATTGTTATAAGTTCCTGTTTTTTCTACTACTTTTTTTGTTTCTATTTCTTTATTACATGAATTATCAGAACATGTAATACTTTTTGTATCACATGAAGTTTTAGTCCAGTTTGACCAATTTGTCCATGTTTTTTTAGTTTCTAGAACTGCTTCAGAAAGCTTAGTTTCTTTATTTTCATTTATTATTTTATTATCTTTTTTACTAGTTTCATTCTTATCTTTCTTTTTACTATCTTTTTCACATAAATAATTTTTACAATAAGAATGATTTTTTACATGTGTTAATAAATAATCAGCATTATTACCACACTTTAAGTATGTTTTTAATTCATATTCATCGTTTGTTTTAGTTAATTTAACATAACTTTTTGTAAGACTACATTTTTTATTATCACTTGATTTTAAGTTAGTTATTAATTTATTATTTACTAATTCTTTTAGTAAAATAGTTTTTTCTTCTTCTTTTTCATTAGGGACATTATTCTCTTTAAAATATAGAAGTCCTGCATTTTGAAGTTTTTCTAAGTTTTCTTTCATGTTATTATCTTTAACATCTTTTATAGTTATTTCTAGATCTTCTTTTACTTTCTTATTGGTTTTATTAAATGATCTAAATTTAGGGACTAAAAAGATTAGTAATAAAACGATACATACAATAATAAATAATTTTAGAAGAGTTCTTCTAATCATTAGATTGTTAGTATCAAAACCTTCATACATATTTCATACCCCCGTTAGATAGCGTTATTATATCATATTTTACACTTTTTGTCAATAAAAAGAGGCCTTAGCCTCAATCTACTTCTTTAATGTAATTAAAGTTTCTCCTGCATTAAACATATTAATTTCAAATTTTTCAACTAGTTTATGCTTTCTTAATAAATTATGTACTTCTTTTTTTAAAATACCTTCTCCATTACCATGAATTACTTTTATATATCTTTTACCTTCTTTATATGAATCATTTATAAATTCATTAGTTTTAATTCTAGCATAATCCCTATCAAATCCATGTAAATCTATTTTTGTAGTATTTTCCGTAAACATAAAATCACCTTTAGTAATTTTAACATATTATTAATAATTAGTTAATTATTTATTTATATATCTTTTTATATTACTATTTTTTGCTTCTTCAATTTTATATGAGATATTATTTATATATTCTATTCTTTTATCTAATTTAAGAAGATTAAGTGCTAATTTATCTACTTTTTGTATTTCGAGTAATATTTCTTGTAAATTAATATTTTTATTTATATCTTGATCTTTTATAGGGGGTATTATGATGCTTTATTAAGAAGCATATATAATTAATATATTATTCATTATATTCAAGTCTTTTTAATATTCTTTTAGAAATATCTCTAGATACTTTAGCATGATTATAATAATGCCTTGCTTTGCCTTCTTTAAATGAAAATGGTTTTCCTATATCATGTAATAATAATACTAATCTTATATCTAAATCATTTTTAGACATATTTAGATTCATTAGTGTATGATCAAATAAATATAAATGATGATCAGGATGTTTTTAATCAAAGTTATCTTCAACTGCTAAATTCCCTATTAATGTAAATAATTCTTTTTTATTATCTTTTATATTTCTAACAACATTATTTGAAGTTAATATTTCTTCTATATCAAATCTATCCATAATATTTTCTATCTTTTAAAGTGTATTTTATTAATTTGTTCTTTATTAAGAATTTGTTCTTTAAATTTATTTATCTATGGCTTTTCTTTCTCTTTTTATTCTATATAATTATTCTAACATAATTAAAACTCATTAAAATTATTATAACTCTTATTATATTTATTACATTATTATATAAATAAAACTAAGAATTAAACCTTAATTTTATTTTATTTTCTTTAATATTTTATTTTGATTTTCTAGACCATATAAATTATTTAACTCTTTTATATTTATATTTTGAAAATAGCTTAATAAAATTTCATTATTTATTTTAACAAATGAATATGGATCCATTACATATTCATTAAATGGTCTATATTCTATATAATCATTATTTTTAGAATTATCATCATTTTCAGAATAATTAAACATATATATTTTACCATTATCTAATAATCCGATTGAAGGATTTGTTACATCTACAACTAAATAATAATTACAATCTATTGGCTTTAATATAGTTACCATATGATTTGCTAATTTAGTGTCATTATCTTCAGTTTCATTTTCTTCTGTTTTACTATTTTTAAGTTCTTTTTGATATTCTTCTGATGCTGGTTGTTCTATATTACACATAATAAAGTTTTTTGTTTTTTGATTTAAATAAACTGCTAAATTTTGTGCTTCATATCTTTCATCAATCATATTCATTATCGTTGTAAACTTATCTGCCATATGACGACATACCCCTACTTTATTATTATCATTTAATACTACTCTAAAATTATTACCTAGTTCTTCTTCATTATAATCAAAACCATATTCAGTATTTGATCTAATTTCATTCATTACTGTCATTATTATTTCTAATGTAGACATTTTACTAGAATCAAATTTTGATGCGTATTTTTCTAGTTCATCATCATAACTATCTATAGTTTCTTTATTATCTAGATATATTTTTTTTTGCTCTAACTTTAAAAGTCCAGTTATTTCTATGAAAGCACTTGTAGTTAAAGCAAGACAAAAAATAGTACTCTTTTTAAGTTTATATTTTAAGTCATTGAAATCATGATAAACTGCTAAATTTCTAATATCATAATTAATTTTTTTAAATTTATCTCCAGTTTCCATTTCAGCATCAAAATCTTTTATTTCGCTGTAATTTATTTTTTTAGGATATTTACTACATAAATCAAAATATCTTTCTTCGTTTTCTAAATTTTCTATATCTATTTTTTCTTTTTTTGTTAATTTACTCATATTATTACCCCTTTATATGGGTTCATATTATATAATAAAAACCCTTTTTTGTCAATTAAAAAGAGACTAAATAAATACTCAGTCCCTTTTAGTTATTTACAGGTTTCACCCCGATTTATAAAATAATTATTAATATTATTTATACTCTTATTAATATCATTATAATCAATATTATTTTTTATATTTGATTTAATTTTTTTATCACAATTTAAACATTTTATATTTTTTCTGTATCTAATGAAAATATATATTCTTTACTATTTAGCATACAAGTTATTTCTTTTTTTTCTACTTCTTTCTTATTAGATCTTATAGTTTTAAAATCAAATAATATAAATTCTATTATATTAATTATTAATATTAGTAAAAATATAATACCAATTACTTTTAAGATTTTAATTAATATAATTGATAGTTTTTCAACAATCGAATTTTCTTTTTTTACTATTTCAATATCATTATCTAATAATTCGTCTACACTTTTATTTAATACTTTAGAAAATAATATTAATTATTTAGGATTAGGTGTAGTTTCATCTAGTTCCCAATTAGAAATAGTTTGACTAGTAACTTCTACCTTTTCTCCTAAATGCTCTTGTGAAAGGGCATTTTTTTTCTTAAATTCAAAATATTTTGGCCTAGTGCCATAATTATCCATTCTTTAACTATATATTATATTATTTAATTATATAACAAATCTACCAAAGACTTTTGGAAGTTTGTCAAAGATTTTTAACATTTATTTTTTATCTATATATATCTTTTACTTATTTATAAAATTATTGCTAATAATAAAGTTATAATTGCAAGACCACCTTGCATAAATATTATTTTTTGGGTTGCTTGTAATAAAGCCATAAATTGCAACTAGAATTATATAAGACATTAATAATATAATTGCTAATTGATATTGATATTAATGTGTAATATTTAGCTTCAGTATTTTTTTTGTACTATTTAGAATATATAATATCTTCTAAATATCCAGTATGCTCTTCTATACAATGCATATAAGAATGAATCTGCTATTAAAATGGTATTGTCTTAATGATATAAGTTTTATGTAATTTAAATTTATAATTCATTAAATTTGTAATACTACAATAAATAAAAAAGATTGGGATTTCTCTCAATCTTGATAATTATTTACTATTTTTTTCGTCGATTGCGGCTTTTGCTGCTGATGCTCTGGCGTTTAATAATCTATATGGAGAGCAACTTACATAATCAAGTCCTATATCATTAAAGAACTTAATTGAAGCTTTATCTCCTCCGTGTTCACCACATATTCCAAGTTTTATATCTTTATTAGTTACTTTAGCAAGTCTTACTGCAAGATCTACTAGTTTTCCTACTCCTTCAGTATCAATACTCTTAAATGGGTCTTCTTTTAATAAACCTTTATCTAAATAATCATTTATAAACTTAGGTGAATCATCACGAGAAAATCCCATTGTTAGCTGTGTTAAATCATTTGTACCAAAACTAAAAAATTTAGAATCTTCTGCTAGTTCATTTGCAATTATTGCTGCACGAGGCGTTTCTATCATAGTTCCTATTTCATAACTTATAGATTTTCCTTCTTCATTAAAGATATTTTCTATTTCTTTTTCTATTAAATTTTTTACATATAAATATTCTTTTTTATTTTGAGTTAATGGAATCATTATTTCTGGATTAACATTAATTTCTTCCTTTAAATTATCTAATGCCGCTTTTATAATTGCTCTTGTTTGCATAACTGCTATTTCAGGGTATGTTACGTCTAATCTACATCCTCTATGACCCATCATTGGATTAAATTCTTTTTTATCATTAATCTCTTTTACTAGTTCTTCATACGACATATTAAGTGAATCTGCTAAGCTTCTTATTTCTTCATCTTTTTTAGGTAAGAATTCATGAAGTGGTGGATCAAGTAGTCTTATTACTACTGGTTTATCCTTCATTGTATTATATATATCATAATAATCTTTTCTTTGATATTCTTCTAATACTTTTAAGCATTTTTCTCTTGTTTCTTTATTCTTTGAAAGTATCATTTTTCTAAAGTTAAATATTCTTTCTTCGTCAAAGAACATATGCTCACTACGACATAATCCAACGCCTTCTGCACCAAATTTTATAGCATCTAAACAGTTTTTCTTAGTATCACAGTTTGCTCTTATTTTAAGCTTTCTTACACTATCACACCAAGACATAAATTCTTCTAGGCTTCCTTCTATTTCTGGATCTATTAGACTAATTTTGCCTTTATAAACTTTTCCTGTAGTTCCATCTAGACTTATATATTCTCCTTCATAAATCTTTTCATTTCCTACTTCAAAATATTTATCATTATAATTAATACTTACTTCTTTACAACCACTTACACAACATGTTCCCATTCCTCTTGCAACTACTGCAGCATGAGATGTCATTCCACCTCTTACTGTAAGCATTCCACTTGCTAGTTTCATTCCTACTATATCTTCAGGGGATGTATCAGTTCTTACAAGTATTAATTCTTTTTCACCATTATCAAAGGCTTTTTTTACATCTTCTGCACTAAAATATACTTTCCCTGATGCTGCACCAGGTGATGCTGCTAGACCTTTTGCAATACTTACATTTTTTTTTAAATCTTCTTCATTAAACTCTTTATGTAATAATTCATCTAATCGATTAGAGTCAACTCTTAATATAGCTTCTTCTTTAGTTATTAATCCTTCATGAACTAAATCAACTGCTATATTTACATCTGCTCTTGCTGTTCTTTTACCATTTCTCGTTTGTAATATATAAAGTTTTCCATCTTCTATAGTAAACTCCATATCTTGCATATCTTTATAGTGGTTTTCTAATTTCTTAGATATTTCTTTAAACTCTATATATGCATTATGCATATCCTTATCTAGTTTTTCTATATTTTCTGGAGTTCTTACTCCTGCTACTACATCTTCACCTTGAGCATTTACTAGATACTCACCAAATAATTTATTTTCTCCAGTTGATGGATTTCTAGTAAAGCATACTCCTGTTGCAGAGTTTTCATTTAAGTTACCAAAAACCATTTGTTGAATATTAACTGCTGTTCCATAATCATCAGGTATCTTATTTAATTTTCTATAAACTATTGCTCTTTCATTATTCCAACTTCTAAATACTGCTTTTACAGCATCATAAAGTAGTTCTTTAACATCTTCTTTAAAAGGAGATCCTGTTAACTTATTATAATTATCTTTATATGTTGTAATTAAATTTTTTAACTCATCAATAGTAAGTTCATAATCATACTTATAACCTTTTTCTTTCTTTAAATTATTTAATACTTCAGAAAAATAAGTACTATCTAGATTCATTACTACATCACTATACATTTCTATTAATCTTCTATATGAATCAAGTACAAATCTTTCATTACTTGTTTTATTAATTAAAGTATTAATAGTTTCTGCGTTAAGTCCTAAATTTAATATAGTATCCATCATACCTGGCATAGATATTCTAGATCCACTTCTAACTGATACTAGTAATGGATTTTCTCCATAACCAAATGTTTTGCCTGTTAATTCTTCTAAGTCTTTAATATTTTTATCAATTTCTTCTTTTAAATTATCAAAAAATGATTCATCTTCTAAATAAGACATACAAGCATTTGTCCCTATAGTAAATCCCTTGGGTACTGGTAATCCTAAATTAGTCATTTCTGCTAAGTTAGCTCCTTTACCTCCTAGGATATCTCTCATGTCTTTATTACCTTCATTAAATTTATATATGTACATATTTACAACCTCTTTTTCTATCCTATTAAATTATAATAAATTTATGTATAATTTACAAGAGTCTTTAATCTTTTAATTACTTTCTTTTCTATCCTAGAAATATATGATTGAGATATACCTAAAAAGTCGGCTACTTCTTTTTGAGTTTTAGCTTTATTACCCATCAAACCATATCTTAATACCATAATATCTCTTTCTCTAGGATTTAATTCTTTTATCTCATTTATTAATATTTTCTTTTCATCTACTTCCTCAATATTTCTAGTTACTAGGTCTTTTTCTGTACCTAAAACATCTTCTAAATGTAATTCATTTCCTTCAGCATCAAAGCTTAGGCTTTCATCAAAAGATACTTCACATTTAATTTTCTTATTTTTTCTTAAAAACATTAATATTTCATTATCAATACAACGTGATGCATATGTCGCTAATCTTATATTTTTACCACTATGAAATGTCTTAATACCTTTTATTAATCCCACTGTTCCTATACTTATTAAATCCTCTAAATCAACATTAGATGCTTGATATTTTTTAGCTAGATATACTACTAATCTTAAATTTCTTTCTACTAAGATATCTTGAGCTTTTAAATCTCCATCTTCTTTTAATCCTACGTAAAACTCTTCCATTTCTTTTGAAAGAGGTTCTGGTAAGTTATCTCCTCCTATAAAATATATACCTTTACTTCTATCTAATAAACTTCCTATTAATAATAATATTGTTATCATATTAATCCTTTCTATATATCATTTGGTAATAATGCAAAATCTATATAATTATTAGATTCCCCTATTAATATATTTTTTATTTCTTCATTATCAATAAATACTTTATCTGGTTTAAAACATTTTATAAATCCCTTTTCTTCTATAGTCTTAAAAGGGACTAATATATGCTTATTTTCTTCAATAATATCTTTATTAATAATTATTACACTTTTACTATTATATGGGTCTTTAAGACTATTTCCAGTATCTTTTATGCTTTCTAAATTATATTCTTTATTATTAATTATTATTTTTAAATTATGTCTTATATTTTCGCTTTTTATTTTTATAAAATATTTCTTTATAGTTTTTATTAAATATATAATTATAAATATACTTAATATTATTACTATACTTTTATTCTTGGTTATATTTTCTAATATAAAATATATTATTCCTCCTAGTATAATACTTATTAAATAGAAATATTTTAATTCTTTTATAAGTTCATCTTTATTATGTTCATTAAATGCTACTTTAATAATTAATATACTTAATAATATTTTATAAAATAAACTCGTTATAGTACTTAGATTAAATATTATTATTAGAATAGATAATTCTCCTACTATACTACTTATAATTAGTCTTATTAATTTTTTGCTTTTCTTTAATAGTTTATTTATTATTAAAAGAATTGATAAGTCTGTAAAAAAATTAATAATTAATAATAAATCTATATAAACATACATTTTGCATCACCATAACAAGTATAAAAAAAAGACAAGTATTAACTTGTCGATTTATGTTTTTATCTTTTTTTATTCCAAAAAGTTTTAATAATATATGTTAAGAATATTATATATATAATTATATATATCCATAAAAATATATCATATGGTAATCCATTTAAGTATTTATTAACAATACTAGGGATATTTTCTGGTATATAATTATTCATTACTGCTTTAATATCTGCTAGGGTTATTAAGTTTTTAACTCCTGTTAATACTCTTAATGTAATATCAAATATTGCAAAGAAGTATACAAATGATGAGAAATTTTTAAAAAATATTATTACTAGTGCTATTAATACTACTAGTACTATTAAATCTATATACATATTATATTAGCTCCTTTATATAATTATTATTTTCTAATTCATATCCTATTGTTGTAGATTCACCATGACCTGGATATATAACTGTTTCATTATTAAATTCTTTTAATACTTTTATACTTTCTTTCATGTCTTTTAAATTTCCACCTGGAAGATCACATCTACCAATAGATTCTTTAAAGATAAAATCTCCACTAAATAAAGAATTATTTTCTTCAAAATAAAATGCTATTTGATCAACTGCATGTCCTGGTGTATAAAAACATTTAAATTTAAATGGGCCTATTTCTATTTCTTCATTTTCATCTACCATACTTCTTTTATATATTTTTATACTTCTTTTAGTTAAAAAATTTCTTAAAGCGCCTACATGATCAAAATGACTATGAGTAATTAATATTCCTAATACTTTTTTATCACCTATTTTTTCTTTTATTAATGGGTAGTCACTTCCTGGATCTACTACTAAACACTCATTATCTTTTGAAATAATATAGCAATTTTCATCTAAAACGCCTGTTATCACACTATCTACTATCATAAATTACCACCTTAGTTTATATTTTATCATTTATTTATTTATCAAACAAGTTCTTTTATTTCTTTTATTTTAGAGTTAGAATTAATTTATGTCCTCATAGCTCATCTGGATAGAGCACTTCCCTCCTAAGGAAGAAAGGTTGGTTCGAGTCCGACTGAGGACACCATTATAAATAAAAAAGGCTAGCATATTATTTTGCTAGTCTTTTTATTAATTTAGCATGCATAGCTATTTTTTCTTTATCATTATAACAACTAGATAAAGTTAATATTTTATCATCTTTTGTTAGATTAATATTAAAGTTATAAATAGATCTACTATTAATCATATTTAAAAATTCTTCATATGATTTATCTGCTATAAATTTAGTTTTAATATAATTATTTGTATTATTTATATGATATATACTAAATACTTGCCATAAAGTGTTTTAGTTTTCTGTAGACATTTTAATAATATGATTATCCTTATTATTAAGCCAGTTAGCTTTTAAAGTGTCTTTTAAAGAACCAAACATATTTTTATCAAGTCTTCCATGGGCGTATATTATTAAATTTTTATCACTTTCTAAGTTGTCTCTATAATCTAGAAATACCAATCCAGCTTAATCCTTCTTTTTATTAAATGAATGAGTTAAATAATAGCCATTATTACTTGTTTAAACAAAAGGATAATTAATATTTGTATTATTTACTTTTATCCATCATATTACATTTTTATTTATATCTTTTATTTCTTTATTTATATTATTTTTATCTATTTCATATATTATTATTTTGTAAGTTGAAATTAAAAAAGTAATTATAAAAAACAATATTAATATATTAATAATAGATTTTTTTAATTTCGTATTAATCATCTAATATTATTATAGCATATTTTACTGTATTTTTTATTTACTATGATATATTATTGTTAGGAGGGATAAACATGAAAAATAAAAAGATTTTGGTAGTTTAATAATAGGTGCATCACTTATATGTTTACTACCTACTCATGTTAATGCAACTGTAGAAACTGATGAAATTATAGGCAAGATTTCAAAAGATATGAAAACCGCAGTGTTAAAAATGAATAGGCCTAAAAATGAAATAGAAACTGAATTAATGTTAATGGATATATTGGTAATAATCTTTCTACTATTAAATATGGCGTTATGGGCTATTGTGAAGGTGTTAATTATGAGAATTGTACTATTACTTTACAAGATGCAAGTAACACAGATAATATGATAGATTATCACTTAAATGTTACTTATGATGAACCTACTAGTAATTCTGAAGAAATTAATAAGTATTTCTCTAAATTAAAAGATGCTGATTTAGAATATAATAAAACTTGGTATAAGCTTAGTGATTTATTTTTAATAAATTATTATTTAAAAAGCTCACATTCTGAGTTATAGAATGTTGGTGCTAGTTGACGTGCTGCTAAATATATTCCAGAATTAAATAAAATTATGGAAAGATCTAATGTAAGTTTTTATATTGAAACTAGAGCTTAAAAAGAAGATGAAAATCTTATGTATGAAGATGCTTTTGGGCCTACTTCTGTTTTATATAATGGATACTTATATGGAATTAAAGAAGAAGAAATATATCTAAAAAGAATTATTTATATTCCAGAGTCAACTAATGCCACTAAAGAAGACTATATTAATGCAGCA
>OMQW01000047.1 GCA_900313345.1 uncultured Eubacteriales bacterium | reverse complement strand
TAGATTTCTCTAATATGAATGGTACTGTTAAGAAAATATTAATTACTAGTTCAATACCTGGGGAAGGTAAGAGCTTTGTTAGTGCTAATCTTGCAGCTTCTTTTGCACAAAATAATAAAAGAGTTATTTTATTAGATTGTGATTTAAGAAAAGGTGTTGTTCATAAGAGATTTGGACTTGAAAATAAAGGTCTTTCTAATTTGATTGCTAAAAATGATTTGGCTTCAATTGATGAATATATTACTCCTACTGATGTTCCTGGGCTTGATGTTATTACTAGAGGTACTATTCCACCAAATCCTTCAGAACTATTAAATAGTAGAATATTTGGTGAAATACTTAGAATGCTTGGAGAACAATATGATTATATTATTTTAGATGGTACTCCAGTTACTAACTTACCAGATTCATTGATTGTTTCATCTTTTGCTGATAAAACGTTAATAGTTTGTAGTGTTGGATATACTCCAACGGATTTACTTATGAATACTAAAAAGAGTCTTGATAATGTAGGAGCTTCTATTGCAGGTGTGGTTGTTAATAAAGTTGAGGAGAAACATGGTGGATACTATTATTCATCATATAAGTATGAATAATCATATAGATACTCACTGTCATGTTCTTTATTCAATAGATGATGGTGCTAAAACTATTAATGATAGTTTAGAAATGCTTAAAAGCTTTGAAAAGCTTGGCTTTTCTAAAGTTATACTCACACCGCATTATAAGAATGCATATCATGCTAATAATGTTATTAAAAGAAGTCTTTATAATAATTTAAGAGTAGAGGCTTCTAGAAATAATATTAATATAGATTTATATCTTGCTAATGAAGTTAGACTTTCATCTGATATTATTTCTTTAATAAAAAATGATGAAATTACGCTTCTTGGTAATTATTTATTTTTAGAACTTCCTTTTACTAACACTATTATTCATTTAGATAATATTATATATGAACTTCAAAATTTAGGTATTAATATTATTCTTGTTCATCCTGAGAGATATTATTATTTAAAGGAAGATGATTATAAGAATTTAATTGATAAAGATGTTTTATTTCAAGTTAATTATGAAAGTATATTAGGTACTTATGGAAGAGATGCTAAGAAAAGATGTAAATATTTACTTAAGAATAAAATGGTTTTTTTACTTGGATCTGATAGTCATAAACCTACTGCTAATTTCTTTGTAAAGTTTAATAAGATAGAAAGAAAATTAAAAAGAATTACTTTAGAAGATTACTATAATGATTTAGTTTATAATAATATGTATAGAATACTTGAAAGTATAAAATAATACTTTTAAGTATTTTTTTTATGTTATAATTTAGATAGTAGGTGAAGTATGAAAGAGTTATTTAGAGATTTAAAATATAGTTATAAATATGTTAAAGATAAAAAGAAATATTTTCTTTTATTATTTATTGTTTTAGGACTTGAAGTTTATGTTAATGTTTTAACGCCTATTTATTCTGCTAAGATTATAGTTAATATTACTTCTAATAAGTTAGAACAAGCTATTTATGTATCATGTATGTTATTATTTGCTAATGTTATTATAGATGTATTATTCTTTTTACAAAATTTAATTACTTCTAAAATTAGAATGGGAACCACTATTAAAGTTTCTTTAGATTTATCTAAGGAAATACTTAAAATTAACACTAAAGTTTTAAATGAAAAGGGATCTGGCTTTTTTGTAGAAAGGCTTAATGGAGATGCTAATAAGATTTCTAATATTTTTACTAGTTTAAGTGTTAACATTGGCTCAATGTTTAGAAGTATTGGTATATGTATTGCAACTTTATTTATATGCAAAGAGGCTTTTGTTTATTTACTTATATATACTGGTATTATGTTTATTCTTGAATATTTTCAAGAGAAAAAATATCATGATAATAGAAAAACTATAAATAAAATGAGAGATAAGTTTGTTGGATTTAGTTCTGAGGTTGTTAGAGGTGCTAATGATATTAAGATGCTTAATGCTGAAGATAGTTTTCTTAAAGTTTTTATTAATAAAATAGATAGTTATAATAAATTTGATTTTAGAATAAATAATACTGATAGCTTCTTTAGACTTTTAATTGATTTCTTTTATGATTTTTCACATTTAGGACTTACATTTTTACTTGTTTATTTAGTTACTAATAATAGTCTTAGTGCTGCTAATGCAGTTGTTATTTTTAATTATTCTTATGGCTTTTCTAATTTTGCTTGGAATATTAATAATATTATTAGAGTTATTGATGATTTTAAAATTTCTAGTACTAGAGTTTTTGAAATTATTAGAGATAAAACTTTTACTAAAGAGAAGTTTGGCGATGTTTCTTTAAAGAAAGTTAAAGGAGATTTTTCATTTAAGAATGTTAGTTTTTCTTATGATAAGAAAAAAGTTTTAGATAATATTTCTTTTGATATTAAGAGAAATAGTACTACTGCTTTTGTTGGTAAGAGTGGTGCTGGTAAAAGTACTATATTTAATTTATTATGTAAAATGTATGATAATTATGATGGTCTAATTACTATTGATAATAAAGATATTAGAACACTTACTAAAGATTCTATTAGAGGTAATATTACTATTATTTCTCAAAACCCTTATATATTTAATTTAAGTATTAAAGATAATTTAAGACTTGTTAAAGAAGATGCTACTTTAAAAGATATTAAGAAAGCTTGTAAGATGGCTATGCTTGATCAATTTATAGAGAGTTTACCTGATAAGTATGATACTGTTCTTGGAGAAGGTGGAGTTACTTTAAGTGGTGGACAAAAACAAAGACTTGCTATTGCTCGTGCTTTTATTCAAAAAACTGAAATTATTTTATTTGATGAAGCAACTTCTGCTCTTGATAATGAAACACAGAAGGGTATAACTGATGCTATTAATAATTTAAAAAAAGATTATACTATTTTAATAATAGCTCATAGATTAAGTACTATTATTAATAGTGATAAAATTATGTTTATAGAAGATGGTAAAATTAAAGCTGAAGGAACTCATGATGAGTTATTAAAAAAATGTTCTTCTTATAAAAAACTATATAACGCAGAAATAAGAAAGTAGGGACTTTCTTTTTCTTTTTTTTAGATTTATAATTTAATTAAGATATAGAAATATCTAAGAGAGGACTTATTTATGAAAAAGAAAAAAATAATTATTATAGTTCTTTCTATTGTTATTGTTTTTGGCCTTGCTACTTCTATATTTCTTATAATAAATAATAATAAAAAGAATAAAATTAAACATGTTACTGTATATAGTAAGAAAGTTAATAGTGCTTTAAAGATTAAAGATAATAATTTAAATGATTTTGATCTTTATTTTATGAAGCTTGAAAATAATAATAAGAATATGCTTTATAGTCCATTAAGCATTAAATATACTTTAGAGATGCTTAGTAGTGGTGCTAAAGGGGATACTAAAAAAGAAATTGATTCTATTATTTATAAGTATTCTTCTAAGAAGTATGTTAATAGTTCTAATATGTCTTTTGCTAATGCTATGTTTATTAAAAATAATTATAAAAGTAATATTAAAGAAGATTATATAAATGATTTAAAAAATAATTATAATGCTGATGTTATTTATGATGATTTTAGTAAACCTGATACTATTAATAATTATGTATCTAATAAAACTTTTAAACTTATAAATAATTTACTTGATAGTGTTGAAGATTTAGATTTTGTTTTAGTTAATGCACTTGCTATTGATATGGAATGGGATAAAAATATTCAAGCTGATAGTGAGCATTATTTAGATCGTTATGACGTTTCATTTAATCATGAAGATTATGGGGATTATATTCCTATACTTGAGGATAATAATTTTAAAAAGATTAAATTTAATAATAAAGATGTTAATTCCTTAGAAATAGGCGCTACAGTTAATAATTATGATATTGTTAAAGAGCTTGGTAGAAGTAAGATTTATGATATGATAAAGAAAGAATATGAAGAGTATTTAGATAGTGAAGATGGTAAATATTATATTGAATATCTTTGTAATCCTATATATGATTTAGCTAGTGAATGTGAGAATGCTAAAGATAGTGTTAGTTTTACTAATAATTTTATTAAAGAATTAGATAGTAATTATAAACAAGTTATTACATCAACTTCTTTTAAGATGTATAAAGATGATAATATAAAAGTATTTAGTAAAGAGTTAAAAGAATATAATGGAGTAGTTCTTGAATATGTTGCTATTATGCCTAATGATTTAAATACTTTTATTAAGAAAAGTGATAGTAAGAGTGTTTTATCTATTATAAATAAATTAAAACCTATTAGTACTGATAGTTTTTCTCAAGGAAAGGTTTATAAAATTAAAGGTGATATTCCTATATTTAAATATGAATATGAACTTAATTTAAAAGATGATCTAAAGAAGATTGGTATTACTAGTGTATTTGATAAGAATAAGGCTGATTTATCTAATATGACTAAAGATAATGCTTTTATTGATAAAACTGTACATAAAGCTAATATAGAGTTTTCTAATGAAGGTATTAAAGCTTCTAATGCTACTACTGTTGGTGGTATGGGTGCAGCTAGAGGTGGATTTGAACATTTATTTA
>OMQW01000048.1 GCA_900313345.1 uncultured Eubacteriales bacterium | reverse complement strand
TAAACATAGTAAGAACATCTTCTTCAATAGAAGGATCATAATACTTCATAAAAGCTTTTATTGTTTGAAGAGTACGAGTAAGAACTGTATACCCAAGTCCTTGTCTAATTTCATCTTCATCAGCATCTAATACAACTTCAAGTGGATTAATTAAACCAAATCTTCCACCTTTACCAATATCAATAGTATCTCCACCAATTGATTTAGTTAAATCTCTAAGTTCATCTTCAGGATCAATTGCAACTATTTGACATCCGTTTCTAATATGAGTTCTTAATAAGAGTTTAGCAGCAGTACTTTTACCAGATCCACTT
Organism: uncultured Eubacteriales bacterium; assembly: GCA_900313345.1. Lineage (GTDB taxonomy): Bacteria > Bacillota_I > Bacilli_A > RF39 > UBA660 > UBA2730. The sequence goes on along the minus strand of OMQW01000048.1, from coordinate 3,193 downwards.
GTACCTAAAATAATCATATTAGCATTATTTCTATTGCTCTCTTTACGAAGTTGATATAAGAATTGATTAAATAATACAACTCCACCAGAAAAATCAACACCAAGTAAGCAAGATAGTCCAGGATCCTTAACACTATCAAATATGAAAGGATACATAGCAGCTATTGTTTGACTAGGAATTGGAGTACCTATTCTATCTTCAACATCTTGTTTAGGAAATATTGGTAAAATAGATTTAAGAACTTTTTCTTGTTCAAATCTTAATGCAATAGCACGAAGTCCCATAGCATCTAAATAGTTTCTAACATTTGTTTTTAATATTTCAAGATTTTCTCTTGAATCACTAGTTATCATTATATGCATTTGAAAATCAAAAATTTTTTCTTGATTAGCAGCAAGCATAGAAGTGAAATATTGTAAGCTTTCAACATCTTGTCTAATTCTTTCTTTAACTGTTAAATCTTTTTCTTCTTGATATTTTTCCTCTAAATCAGCAATTTGTTTATTAAGCATCTTTGACATAGTAGAAAAAGGTACAGGAATATGTTTAATAACAATCTTTATACCAGCCATACTAGTAAGAGTAGATAAATAACCAGGCATTATATATTTAGGAAAAGAAACTACTGTAAGTATAGTAGCATATTTATCACTAATATAAAAATCACTAGCATTAAAATTTAAACTCTTAGGAGCAAGTTCACTTTTTAAGTTTAAACTCATAGAGCAATCACCGTCCCAAACTCAGTATTCTTTCCCCCATTTAAGAAATTATTAAGAATAACTCTTAAATCATCATTAGTTGTTTGACTAGCATTTAATCCACAAGAAGCAAGACCATTAATTAATAATCTAACCTTCTTTTGAACATCTTCATCTTTCTTATCTTTAAATAAAATGTAATACTCTGTATCAACAACATTATTATTTATAAAATTATTACCTTTATCTAAATCTTGACTAATAAGTTTTCTAATCGCAGGACTAGAAGTCTTATTATATAAAAGTTGTAATTGACTCATATAAACAGATATATCTACAGGTCTATCTGCAACAACAAGCCAAAATTCAAAATCTATCATATTATAAAAGTTTTTTAAACCAATAAGTACATTATTTTGACTATCTTGATCAAGTATAAATATATTACGAGGAGTAATCTTTACACCACAAACTTTATAATTATCTTCAGTAACTATAGTACCATTTTGAATAGCTTTAACAGTAAGCCAATTTTCAGTAAAAGGACTATTTATCTTCTTTTCCATTATAACTACACCAACCTTTCCAAATATATCTTTGTCTTTTTGTTAAAAAATCAAATGTTTCTGTAATAACCACAAGCATATTATGATAGAAAGGTATAGGCATTACTAGAAAAGCACATATAAGTGCAGGAAGTAAAACTAATACAACAGTAAGTGTTGAAGTTAATTCTACAAGCATTAACATAAGACCACTAATACCAACACCAGTACCAAGAAGAATTAAATCAAATGGTGTAAATATACCAAAGATTAATTCTCCATTTTTAGTATTAGCAGGTATTAAATATTGATTATTCACTATATATCACACACCTTTTTATTATTTTGCAGACCTATTATGAGTACTAGCAGCTTCAGCTTTTTTAAGTCTACTTCTAGTCTCAGCAAGTTCATTATTTTTACTAAATTCATCGCCTTTAGACATACCACCAATTTTTTTAACGACATCAACAAATCCAGATTTTTGTACACCAGAAGCATCAGTATAAAATGCATCTTGATAATTAGCACTAGCAAATTGTGTATCAAAGTCATCTTTATAAGTTGTTTTAGCATAATCAAGATAATTTTTAAGACCAATATCATTGATACTTCCATCGTCAACCTGATGTTGATAGTTAACTCTATTTCCATCAAGAATTTCATCTTGCATAGACTGAGTAACACTAGATACATCAAATGTAGATGTTCCTACACCATCATCATAAACAAATGTGCTTCTTCCTGTTGCCTTAGCAGCATTTAATTGAGTCATAAATTTATCATAATTAAATTTCATTTCATGTTTGCCATCATCACTTCTTAACACAGAACCATCATAATCATATAAATAACTGAATGTTTTATCTGAAATTTTAGCTTTAGATTCTGACATAGAGCCAATTGTAGAGAAAATACTAGATTTTGCCTTAATGTCTTCAAGTTCTTCTTTTTGTCGTAACTCTAAAGATTTTAGGCCATCATAATTATCAGTACCTGTTAAATTAAGATTACTCTTTATTCTATCAGACATTAAAACGCCCTTTTTACCATCTGCCATTAATTCAGTATTACGTTTTCTTGCATTATTAAATGAAGTAGATAATCCTTTACTTTTAGATCCATAAAAATCTTTACCTGAATTAATACCACCAGTTAATCCAGTCCAAAGTCCACTACCAGCAGCTTTTAAGCCAGAATATTTTCTAACTTGACCTGGATTCATAATCTTAAATGCTTCAGAAGCTTCTCTGCTTGCTCTAAATCCTGCAATACCACCAGCAATTCCTCCTGCTAAACCAACACCAGCAGCACCTGCTCCCTTCCAGAACTTTCCAACATTTTTAAAGAATGTGCCATCACTTTTAATACCTAACGAATCAAGAATAAACTTAGGAGCATCCTTAGCAAAAATAAATAAAGCTATATAAACAAGTAAAACTGAGAAAGTATTAATAGCACTAGATGATGAATTTGAAACAAGGAAACCTCCGTTTTTAAATAATTCGTCAATAAATAATACTACTATATATAAAACTCCAACTCTAATAAATAAATCTAAATAAGTTTTAATAAGCATAGAAAACCAAGTACTTAAATTTTTATCTCCATTTTTTGTATCTATATAACTAACAATAGGACCAATAGAAGTAATTCTTAAGATAGCAAGCTTAAAAGCTCTAATTGCAATGTCTATTGTAAATCCAAGTAACATAACCAAGATTAAAATACCAACTATACTCGATATAAACATAGAATAATCAAAAACAAATAAATTATCTTTAATAAAATTCCACTCACCACATGTATAACCAGTATTATCTAACATACCTTCAATATCATTTTCTGCCATATAACTAGCAATTTTTGAAACATCTTCTCCACTTTTACAAGCTAAATATTCTTGACCTTTATCACTTAATAAATTAGTTTTTCTAACTTCTTCTT
>OMQW01000051.1 GCA_900313345.1 uncultured Eubacteriales bacterium | reverse complement strand
TGGGTAAATAAACATCCAGATTATCTTATAGATAATAATGGTAAAAGAATAAGTGTTTTAGAGTACCTTGATGAAAACTTACTTAAAGGTACTAATATGGATTGGCAAGAGGCAAGAAAATCTAAAATAAAATATATCAAAAGAGTTGCTCATTTACTTTGGGGAATACCTCAAATAGATAATACTTTTATTAATGAGATGTGTAATAATTTGAAATCTATGTTTAAACAATATCATTTTAATCCTGATAATATTTGTTTAAATGTGGATGTTATGAAAGAATTATATAGTAAAAAGGTAGAAAATGATAAAGTGACACCTAAAAAGAAAGATGAGCAAACAAAAGTTGTTACTACCTCTAGTGGTGATAATAATAACGATAGTGAATATAATGAATTACTTAGTCAAGCAAGACAAGAATATATGAGAGAACAATTATATAATCAAATGAATGATGTACCGGTTGAAAAGAAGAAAAAAGAATTAGATGAAGCAAGACAATTATTTATAGAACAAATGGAAGGTAATAGTGGTTATGATATAGAAGATAATGACCATACACAAAGTCATTCATCTGGTATTAGAAGATAATATATGAAAGTAGAAGATAGTATGAAAAATAATAAGAAAAATAATAAATATATAAAGAAAAGTTTTATCTTTTTTAAAGATGTTAAGTTTAAATTAATTATATTAACTATATTTTATCTTTTTTTAGTAGGAGTAGGTTTTTTTGCTCCAATAGTGGAAGCGCATCTAATTACTTCTATAACGAGTGGTGTATTTGAAAAAGTTATACTTTATGCTTTGGGGTTTCTCTTTTTAGTAACGTTTCAAGATGCATTTTGGTTTCTATGTTTAAATTTTTGGCAGAGAAAGGTAAGAGTTAATATATTGTTTAATATTAGAAAATATATAATAGATAATATATTAGAACTTCAAATATCTAATTATGATAAGATACAAACTGGGTATTTTCAAGAAAGAATTAAAAATGATCCAACAACAATTGCAAGAGTGGTAAATGCAGGTCAAAATTATTTACTTGAGTGTATTACTAAAATAGGTGTAATTATATACATAATGATTATAAGCCCTATATGTGGTCTTATATATATTGGTGGAGTTATTTTAGTTACAATAATTGATGTATATGCACAAGATAAGAATAAACAGAAAAATAAAATACTTAGAAAATCAGATGATGAGGTAAATAGTTTGCTTAGTGAAATAATAAGGGGAATTAGGGATATTAAACTTCTTAATTTTAAAAGTTCAATTAGAAAACTTACTTTAGATAAATTAGAAGATTGTAATGATAAAGCAATAGATAAGGATATGTATTCTGATAAAATAAGAAGAATTGAAAATGCTATATTATATTTGACTATTTTTTTGGTTATAGTAGTAGGTATTAAATTTGTCAATTTAGGGTTATTAACATCCGCTAATCTAATTGTACTTTATTTATATAAGAATGATATTTTTAGTTTAATGTATAATGTGTCTGATTTAAGAAGTTGTATAAAGGAATATGAACTTGCAGTAGAGAGAGTATTTGAACTTGGAGATAAAGATATTCATCCAAAGGATGAATTTGGTAAAGTAAAAATAGATGATTTTAAAGGTAAGATAGAATTTGATAAAGTATCTTTTGGTTACTCTAAAAATAAAAAGGTACTTGATGAATTATCATTAAAGATAGAACCTAAAGATACAGTTGCCTTAATAGGTAGTAGTGGTAGTGGTAAGACAACTTTATTTAACTTATTAACTAAGAGTTATTTAGTTGATAGTGGAACTTTAAAATTAGATGATGTAGATATTAATGAATTAGATGAAGAGACGATAAGAAAGAATGTATCTATTATTACACAAAATCCTTATATCTTTAATATGAGTATTAAAGATAATTTAAGATTAGTTAAACCTAAAGCTACGATGAAAGAATTAGATAAAGTATGCAAAGAAGCATGTTTTTATGATTATGTGATGAGTTTACCAGATAAATATGATACAGTAATTGGAGAAGGTGGAGTTAATTTATCTGGTGGTCAAAGACAGAGACTTGCTATTGCTAGAGCATTATTAAAAGATTGTAAAATACTTTTATTTGATGAGGC
>OMQW01000081.1 GCA_900313345.1 uncultured Eubacteriales bacterium | reverse complement strand
CCAAGATGCTCTATATATAAAAGAACTTCTTGTATTAGAAAATTTAATTTCTTTAGATTGTTCATCAACATAATTATTATCTTTTTTATAAAGCTTGTAAGCTCTAGAATTTTTAACTAAAACCTCAAAACTTTCCATATTAATATTTAAACCATTTATTCTCATATAATACTCCCATATAAGTTAACAAATTATATCATATTTTTACAAAAAAGTCAAAAAAACAGATTAATATCTATCTTTATATTCATTGTAAAAATGATAAACAAGCTTTTTGCTATTATGCTTTAAATCTTTTTTAGTATTATATCCATCATTCATTAACTCATTAAGTAAATCAATGTATTTAAAATAATCATAATATAAAGCATCTTTATATAAATTATTTAAATATTCATCTTTAAAATACATATCATGATTTAAAGGAATATTGAAAAAACTATAGATAATGCATCTATTAATATTAGAAATATTACGATCAAAAGCATTATCAACATCTTCACAAAAAATACCATCATCTAAATCTATTATTTTCAAAGTATCACTAGCTAGTATATTTTTATTATGAGTATCTCTAAGTAAAAATTTTTGATCACTAATATCTTTAGTATCATAAAATAATCTCATATAACTATCTCTATAATATTCTAAAGAATTATTACTATTTTTTAGAGTAACACCATTAACATATGGATATTTATATCCAAGAATAGAATCACCTTTTAAATATAAAGTATCAGGTGTAATATAACTAATATTAGAAATTTTACTTAATTTATTAAAAAAATCTAAACAGTGTATATCAGCTTCATTATAAAAAAGCTTTATTACTTCACCACTCTTAGTCTTATAACATCTTGCAGTTGTACCAAGACCAACAAAAGAATTAATTGATTTATATATATTAATAATTGATTTGCAATCTATTGTATTAATCACCTAATCACCTCTAATTGATGGTTATTATAACACTTTATAAAATTAATGTAAAATGATAAAAAATTATTTACTCACTCTATAAAATATGATAATATTAAAATATGTAAGATAAAGGTTGGTGGATAATATGAAAGATAGAAAAAAATTATTAATTATAGTACTTGCAGTAGCACTACTTGCAGTACTTACAATAGGTATAACTTATGCCGCGTTTACATTCTCTAAAGAAGGAAATAATGAAAATAAGTTAACAACTGGTACAGTTACAATGATATATACTGAAGGAACAAATAAAATATCAATTACTAATGCTATGCCAATAACTGATGAAGAAGGTATAATATTAACTAACGAAGATCAAGTCTTTGATTTTACAGTAGCAATTACAATTACAGGTTCACAAAGCATCTCATATGAAGTTACAGCAGAAAAAGATTCATCATCTTCTCTAGCAAATAATGATGTTAAATTATATTTAGAAAGAAGTATTGATGGAACTACATATGATAAAGTAGCAGATCCTTCAAATTATGTTGAATTAACTAAAGATGATGATTTCGGAGCTAAAAAAGGTGAAATGGTATTAGATACAAATATTGCTTCAGTAACATCAACATATTATTATAAATTAAGAATGTGGGTTTCAAAAGATTATGTAGTAACTGAAGATTCAAAATCATTTACAATTAAAGTAAACGTATATGGTAAAAATAGTAGTTCAATTAAAGTAGATGCTTCTAAATTTACTTACACTGATAGTGAAGGAAATGAAAAAAGCTTAGATAAAGCACTTGATGAATTATACGAAAAGATGGGACAATAAAAAGACTTTAAAAAAGTCTTTTTTTTCCTATTTAACAGGCATATATTTAAAACCTAATTTAGTATATATATTTCTAGCTCTAGGTAAATGTAATAATCTAGCAAATAATAAATTATAAAATTCATCAATTAATATAATACTTAAAATTATAATTGATAAATTAACAAATAATTTATTATATTTTGAACTAGCAATTTTATAAGCTAAAGGAACAAAAAGATATATAAGTAATAAACTAGATAATCCAAAAAACATAACACTTCTTAAGCAAACAAAACCATCAATATTTAAAAAATTAAGTATTTCTGTATTATAATTCCAACATCTAAGTCCCCTAAAATAAAGCATACCAAATCCCGATATATATTCAAGAACACCAGTAGAAATAAAACTAATTAGAAAAACTAGCAAAGGCTTTCTTCTAAATCTATAAGTTAAAAAATAAATCATTATAGAACCAGTTGCATATATATTAATCCAAGGAAGAAAATTACCTCCCCTATAATAAAAGGTCTTAAAACCACTATTCATATAATAAAATAAAAATTCATAAACAAATCCAAAAATACCACTTATAATAGCAATAAAAGCTAGTATTCCTATAAATGTTTTTTTATCAAAATGATAATCATTATTTAAATAATCCTTCATAACTACTCCTAATAACTAAAATATATCATAAAAAAAATAAGTATACAAATACTTATTTTTTAATACCAAATCTAACAACAGGAAGAAGTGTAACTTTACTCTTACCAATAATATTATTTTTAGAAATAAATCCAAAATAACGACTATCTATTGAATCTTGTCTATTATCCCCTAATAAAATATAATACCCAGAAGGAACTACTTTTCTACCAAGTAATCTAGTACTAAAGTCTTCTGGTGACTCACCAAAAATATAATCTTCTTTATATTTTTTACCATTAATGTATAAAATATTATCTTTTATTTCAACATTATCTCCTGGTAGTCCAATAACACGTTTAATTATATATTCATTATTCCATTTAGCAACTACTATATCAAATCTCTTAATATCATTAAACTTATAAGAAACTTTATCAAGTATCATAACATCACCATCTTGTAATGTTGGATACATAGATGAACCATTAACTTTAATAGGTGAAACTATAAAAGACTTAATAAGTATAACAATAAATATAATTAATACATAAGGTATTATTTCTATAAATCCTTTTTTAAGTTTATCCATCTTATTCTCCTAAAGAAAAAAATAAGGATATTGGTCCTTATTTTTGTCCTCTTTCTTTGATTCTATATTGACCAACCATTCCTCTTAAGAATGTAAGTTTAGCACGTCTAACTTTACCTTTGCGTACAACTGTGATACCAGCAATCTTTGGTGAATGAATTGGGAAAGTTCTTTCTACTCCAACACCACTAGAAATTTTACGTACTGTAAATGTTTCAGAAACACTACCACCTTTACGGCCAACAACTAAACCTTCATAAGCTTGAATTCTTTCTTTATTTCCTTCTTTGATCTTGTAATCAACTCTTACAGTATCTCCAACACGAAATTCAGGAATATCAAGTTTAACTTGTTCAGCATTAATTTTGTCTATTAAATTCATGAGTCTCAATTCCTTTCTATATATATTTCAAAATGATCATAATGATAACCAGCGGATCACTTCACGACTAATAAATTATAACATAACTTATTTTTAAATGCAAGTACTATCTAAAAGCATAATAAGTAATAATCTGATCTCCCCAAGATGAATCAGAAGACTCCCAAGTAAAACCATCATCTAAAATATTTAATCTAGAAGAAGATTTACTTACTCCGCAACATCCTCTAGCTAAAGTATAATTTTCATTATTTTCTTTATTATATATAAAAACAACAATAAATTTTCCACTAGACATAGTATAAGCATAAATATAACTAGGTCTAAATCCTAAACTAACTTTAGTATTTACTTGATAACCATTCATATGTGAAGTTCCAGTTACTGGTTTACCAAGTTTTAAACTTAATTCATTAAGAGAATCTTCAACATTACTATCTTTATAAGATATATCACTAGCTCTATAAGTATAAGCAAAAATAGTAATAGAACTAAATATAATACCACCTAAAATAAACATAAATATTTTATTAAATATATTTTTCATATAAACTCCTAATTATGACTATCACCAGTTAAATAATCAATAGTTATACCCGGCTCATTATTATAAACATAAACATTAAAAGATATACCTTCTCCATTATCTTCAACACTTAATGCTTCAATTGAAACTCCTCTAGCTACTAATTCATTATCCTTAAATATAGGAGTTACTCTATATAATACATGATTATTAGTATTCATAATATATTCTTTAACTTTATTTTCAAAAGGAAGCATACCTTTTACATTCATAGTTCTTGTACAAGTAATTAAATTCTTTTTATTAGCATTTTCACCAGTTAATTGATATCCAATTAAATGACATCTATTATATAAATATTTACCATCAACAGAATCATATTTAGTAGTATGCCATCCAGAAGGTTTAACACTTCCCATACTTCCCCTTTTTATTTTAGGCATAAGTTCATAAGAAATATTAGCAACTGCCGTACTACATCTACCTAAATTATCTAATAAACCATAATTTTCAAAAGACTTTGTATTAATCATCCTAGGACTAAAATTAGGCTTATTATTATTAATTTCTACATAATAATTACCATTAAATAAAGGAATATTATCTAACGTTATATTATGATAAGATTTATTTTCTTTACCATAACTATAATTTATATAATAACAACTTAATGAACTAACAATAGTAATTATAAAAATTAATAATCTAATCTTTCTTTTAATATCATTCATACCATCACCATCTTAATTATAACAAAAAAGATTACAAATGTAATCTATTTACTTCTTCTATTAGAATGAACATCTTCTTTTAAACTTTGCTCTATTAATATTTGTTTTTTTAAAGCTTCACTTTTTAAAAACTTTAACTTCTGACTCATCTCTTTTAATTTTTCTTTAGATAAATCATCTCTATATTTATTTTTAATTTCTAATCTAAATTTTTCTATTTCATCAAGAATTAATGATGAATTATTTCCATCATCATCGTCATCAACTAATTGAATAGTGATCTTCTTAATTAATTTATCATAATTCTTTAAAACCTTATTAGATATAAATACTTTCTTTATATCATCATCTATTATAGATATATTATTAATTAAAGTATCATTAATAGTGAAACTCCCTTTTTTACTAGGTAAATTAAATCCATCTACTTTTATACAAGTTTTTTTATTACTAACATTATTATTTTTACGACTTACTTTATAATTCATAACTAATCCTTCTTTTCTAATAAGTCAGGTCTCTTATTTTTTGTTTTTAACAAAGCTTCTTTTTCTCTATATTCTTTAATTAATTTATGATTACCAGAAAGTAGAACAGCAGGAACTTTCAATCCTCTAAATTCTTCTGGTTTAGTATATGTTGGATAATCAAGTAAATTATTAGAAAAACTTTCACTATCAAGTGATTCTTCTGAAATAACTCCTGGAATTAATCTAACAATAGAATCAGTAATTATTCCTGCAGCAAGTTCTCCACCAGTTAATACAAAGTCCCCAATAGATATTTCCATATCAACAATACTTCTTATTCTCTCATCAAATCCCTCATAATGACCACAAATAATAATTAAATGTTTTTTTAAAGATAAACTTTTAGCTACCTCTTCATTATAAGTTTTTCCATCAGGAGTTAATAATATAACAGTAGTATCATCATCTTTTAAAGCATCAACAGCATCAAAAATAGGTTGGCACATAAGAACCATACCAGATCCTCCACCATAAGGCGTATCATCAACTTTATTTTGCTTATTTAAACTATATTTTCTAAAATCAATCAAATTAATTTGAACTAAATTATTTTCTTTAGCTCTCTTTATTATAGATTCATTTAAAAAACCATCTAACATATTTGGAAATAATGTTAATATATCTATCTTCATCTTATAATTCCTTCTTCTCCATTAATATAAATTATTTTTTCTAATTTATCAAGTCTAATAGAAGGACTATTAAGAGTTATAGAAAAAGAATCATTATCATTAATACACTTAATAATTAAATTATTAGGATATTCTATATAACTATCAACCTTATAACTATTATTATTATAAATAACTTTATAATTAACTAAATCACTATTTAAAAACATATCATCATCTAATTTAAGATTTTCTTCATCTATATAAACACTCTTACCTTTTAAATTAAGAACATCATTTATATTATTAATACCTTTAAAAGTAACCATATCAAAATTCTTATGAACTCTATAACTATTAATAATATAAGTATTATTATCAATAATTAATTTATTATTAATGAAAAACACCCTATCTTTATATTTAAAGTGCGATAATATTCTAACTTCTCCTTTAATACCATGAGTATTAACAAGTTTTCCAATTAATATTTTACTCATGTTTACCACCTAATTCATATAATAAAATTGAAGTAGCAATAGCAACGTTTAAACTTTCAACATTACTATTAGTATTAATATAAAGATTCTTATCACACATCTTAGTTATTTTCTCTTCAACACCATTTCCTTCATTACCAACTATTAAACAAAACTTATCTTTTTCTTCCTTGGTTAAATCTTTAACATCACTGCCCCATCCAACTAAAGTTCCATAAATAGGAATTCCTTTATCTTTTAATTCTTCGATAACTGGAATTATATCTCTTCTTACACAATTTAAATGGAAAAACATTCCTTGAGTAGCTCTAATAGTTTTAGGATTATATAAATCAACACTATTTTTAGAAAAAACAACAGTATCAATATTAAAAGCACAACTAGATCTAATAATAGTACCTACATTACCAGGATCTTGAACATCATCAAGAATAAGAACTCTATTACCAAGTTCATTATTTTCTTTAGGCTTTTCACATAAAGCCATAACTTTCTGAGGCGTTTCAACACTAGAAATTTTATTTATAATATCCATTGGTAAATATACTACATTAGCTATATCAATAGGAAAAACCTCATCAACTTCTAATATTAATTCTTTAACCAATCCCTTCTTATGAGCTTCTAATACTAAATGAGATCCTTCAACTAAAAATAATCCTGTACTATCTCTATATTTCTTATCTTTTAACTTAATATAATTCTTAACTTTTTCATTATCTATACTTGTTATTAACATAAATCCTCCTACTTAAGCTTACTAAGACTACTTATTGCTTCATCAAATGTTTCAACAGGAATAACTTTAATCTTTAGTTTACTTTTTTTCTTCTCTTTCATTGCTTCTTTATAATTTCTACCTTTAGGTACTAAGAATATATCCATATTATTCTTTTCCGCACCTCTAATTTTAAACTTAACACCATCTATAGAACCAACATTACCATCATAATCGATAGTTCCAGTACCAGCAATATTTAAACCTTTTGTAATATCATTCTTTGTTAATTTATTATATATTTCTAACGTAAGCATAAGTCCACCACTAGGACCACCCTCACTATTACTAAAATTAAATTTAGCTTTAGGACTAACTTTATAATCAATATCTTCTATTAATTCAATACCAATATATTTTTCATTATTAGCAATAAATGGATATGCATATCTATGATATTCTTTAGAACCATTTGATACAAGCAAATCAATTTTCTTACCAGCCTCTTTTTTATTTAAAAGTTCTCTAAGTTTTTTTAAACTATTACCCTTTTCACCATCTATAGCTAATATAGAGTCGCCAACTCTTAAATCTGTTTTAGCCTTATCACTGATAGCAAAAACATATATATTATCACTATTAACTTTAATATCTTTATTTAATTTTTTATAAGCAACATATAAAGCAATATTATTAGTATTATTAAGCCATAATTTATTTCTAAAATCAATATCATCACTATCTTCATTTTTAGAGACCTTATAAGTATCTATACTTTCTCTTTCAAAAGATGGAACTATATAAGATAAAACATAAGAAAAAACATTCCCTCTTAATTCACTAACATAACTAAAATTTAAAGACCCCTTAGATTTATATTCATCTTTAATAAAAACCTTATCTTCTGCATTCATTGTTCCACCACCAGTAATAATATAATAATTAACTGGCATGTATGATATAAAAACAAGAATAAAAAGTATTAAGAAACTACTTAAATATTCTGTTATAAAATCTTTTATATTCTTATATATTTTATTAAGCACCAAATCACTCCTTGCCTTACTCCTAATTATATCAAAGAAGGAATAAAATATGTATAAAAAAATAAAAACTTTAATAATATTAACATTTTTATTAATATGCTTTACATATAGTTTTAAATATAACAATTATTTAGTAAAAGATACTATTACAAGTATAAATATATTTATAAAAAATCTATTCCCATCGATATTCTTCTTCTATTTAATAACATCTTTGCTAATTAATTATAAACTAATAGATATAATAAATTTCTTATTTAATAAATTATTTAAACTTATATTTCATATAGATAAAAACAGTATTTTTATTATTATAGTATCAATATTTGGAGGTACTCCAAGTGGACCTAAATATATAATGGACTTTTATAATAAAGATTTAATAACAAAAGAAGTAGCAAACTATCTATTGACATTTACATTCTTTTCTAATCCTATATTTTTATTAAGTGTAATTGGATCTCTTTATGGAATAAATATAAGTAAAATAGTAATGTTAACAACATATTTATCTAATATAATTATAGGAATAATATTAAGACCAAAAGAAACATCAAAAGAAACTTCAAATAATATAATAGAAAAGAAATTTTCAATAGTTCTCGAAGAGTCTATAAAAAATATAATGAATTTAAGTATATTAATATTAGGAACATCTATTTTTTTCTTTATAATAAGTAATATATTCACATTAAATATAACTAACAATTATTTAAAAATATTTATCTATGGATTATGTGATTTAACAAAAGGAATAATAAATTTAAAAAAATTAAATCTAAATAATTATAATTTATGTCTATATATAATTTTCTTTATAACTACAGGTAGTCTAAGCATTATTATGCAAGTAAAAGAAATAATAAAAGAAAAACTAGAGTTTAAGTATTTTCTCTTAGGAAGAATACTCTCTCTAGTTTTATCAATAATAATTCTCACTTGTTACTACACAATATTTATAGTTTAAAGGAGCAGTAATATGAATATGATTATCTCCAATATTATCAAGACTAGCTATACCAATATCTAAATCAAAATAAACTGTACCAGAATTTGTACCAGTATTATCTAAAGTATTATAAACATCATTTATATTTGTATTAATAGAAGAAAATCTAGTAAATTGATTATTATTACATGAACTACCTGTACAAGTTATATTAGGAATATCATAACGAACATTTTGTAATTCTCCTTTATTATTAACATCAGGATAAATAATATAATTATTTTTTATATTATCACTACTAGCACTAACTGTTAAAGTCTTAGATGTAATATTTTTTACAGTAGACAAACTCTTATTAAAATTAAAAGTAAAAATATAAGTAGTAGTATTACCAGAAACGTTAAAACTACTTATAACATTTTTAACTTCACCTTTAATTAGATCAGTTTGAATTAATTTAGTAATAACATTTTTATAAGAACTAATCTCGTTTTTCTTTTCAAGTGTAATAGACTCAGTTTGAAAATTCATAATAAAGTTAAGCATTGAAACAACAATTGCAGAAGTAATCATAAAAGCTAATAATAATTCAATTAGAGTCATACCTTTATTGTTTAACTTATTCATCATTATATACCTCCAGTAACTGTTGTAGCACTACCTTTTTTAACTTCAATAGAACTATAAGTATAATATTTATCCCCAAATTCTGTTGTAGCTTCATGTTCAACTTCTACAATTAATCTTAAATAATTATTTTTTTTATCTCCAGTTGCTGCAGAATGACTAGGCATATACTTTACATATTCTTTTAGACTTCTAGAAAATGCTTTAGAACTAGCAATAAATTTTTTAAAATTAGAAGTATCATAATCAAGTAAATACATATTAGTAATATGACTAGCATTTACATACTGATTACAAAAATATCTATTATTCTTAGTAAGCTTTGTAGAATCTAAAAATTCACACAACTCATTTTTATTAGTAAAATGAATATCACTAGTAAACTGAGTAGGAACATCTATATATTTAATTTCTCCATTAGAATCAGCAGAACATGCTTCATTTTCACATCTTTTAGTACGAGTCTTATATATCTTACACGTATTACCACAATTAGTTGCATAAGGACTATTTGTAAGATCAGTAATGTTATTAACAGAACTACTGTCAGTCTCAATCATTTCTTTAATATAATAAGCTATATATTTAGTATCTAAATCATCATAATTAGCTCTACTACTAGAAGAACCAACAAGTGGAATTATTAAATTATAAAGTACAGAAACCATACCTATTACCATAACAGCACAGATAAGAGTCTCTACCATTGCAAACCCTTTTTTATTCAATTTTTTTTTCATAAATAACCTCTTTCTTCTTGTAAAGATTGCTACTTTATTATATAATTACATTATAGTAGAGAACCTACGAATTGTAAAGAATAAAAAAGATAAAGAGGAGATTGAAAGATGATTACATTTAACTTTACTCAGACACCAATTACTCAAATAGCTGATGCTATTATTATAGATGCATCTAAAAAAGGCTCAAGTGATATTCACTTTGACCCAAGAGATAATGGTTTAATGTGTAGAATAAGAATAGATGGAGATTTAAAGGATTATGCCTATATACCAAAAGTATATGAAAGAAACCTAGTAACTAGATTAAAATTAATGTCAGGAATGAATATAACTGAATCTAGATTACCTCAAGATGGAGCTATTAAAGGTAACTTTGGGGGAAAAGATCTAGATATGCGTGTTTCATGTTTACCTACTAATGAGGGTGAAAAAATAGTTATACGTATATTAGATTATACAAGAAGTTTATCTGGGCTTGATAATTTAGGCTTCTCTCACGATAATTATGAAAAACTACAAAGAATGATTCAAAATCCAAATGGAATTATTTTAGTAACTGGTGCAACTGGTTCTGGTAAATCTACAACAGTATATTCAATTTTACAAGTATTAAATAAAGAAAACACTAATATTATAACAGTAGAAGATCCAATAGAAATGAACATAGAAGGATTAAACCAAGTTCAAGTAAATTCAGAAATAGGTTTAACATTTGCACAAGTCTTAAGATCAATCTTAAGACAAGATCCAAACATTATCTTAATTGGTGAAATTCGTGATTCTGAAACAGCAAAAATAGCAGTACGTGCATCAATAACAGGACATTTAGTACTTTCTACATTACACACAAATAACTCTTTATCAACTATCGAAAGATTACTAGATATGAATGTAGAAAAATATTTACTATCTAGTGCAATTGCAGGTATTATATCACAAAGACTTGCAAAAACAGTTTGTCCAAAGTGTCGTATAAAAAGAGAAACGACACCATATGAAAAGAAAGTATTTAAATTAGCATTAAATAAAGATGTAAATGAAATATGGGATGCAAATCATGATGGATGTGAAGAATGTAATCATGGATATAAAGGACGTATTGCAATACAAGAAGTTCTAGAAATAAATGATGATATTCAATCAGCAATAAATGAAGTAAATACTGATAAGGATGAATTAAGAGATTTAGTATATGGTTCTGGTAATGTAATTACTTTATTACAAGATGGATTAAATAAAGTTCTAGAAGGACAAACAACATTTGAAGAAATATATAGAATAATTGAAATAGATAATGATATAGATGATAGTTGTAGACATACAATGAATAAAGCCGTTAAAGAACAAAAAGAAGAACTTCTAAAAATAGAAGAAGAAAAAGATAATAAAGAAAAAGAAAAAGTAGAAGAAAAAACAAGTGCTAAAGTTGAGAAGAAACCAGAACAATTAGTACAAAAGGAAGTAGCAAAAAGCTTTATATCAGAAGATAAGGTAGTAGCAAAAGATGCTAAATCTATATTAAGTAAAGATGTAAAGATAGAATTGCCAAAAGAAAATAAAGAAATTAAATCTACTATCCCTACTTTAGAAATAAAAGATGATAAGGAAGATAACAAAATTGAACCTAAAAAGGAAGAAATTAAATCTACTATCCCTACTTTAGAAATTAAGGATGATAAGAAAGATAACAAATTCGAAGTCAAAAAAGACGAAATTAAACCAATCATACCAACACTTAATATAACTAGTGATAAAACGCCTGATAAAGAAGAAGCAAAAAATGATGAGTTTAAATTAGAAGATGTAATTCCTGCATTTACATTAGATAACTTAACATCTAATAAAAATAAAGATAATAAAGATAAATCTGAAAAAATTGATATTTCAAAAGTAAATACTAATGAAGATAAAGAAGACGCAAGAAACTATAGTAAAGCTTTCTATCCAAAAAAAGACTTAGGAAAAGAAATAGATGAACAAAGTGCAGAAATTTTACTTAAAAAATTAGATGCTAAAATTAAAGAAATTGAAAGCAATCAAAAGAATATAAACAAAAATGCTGAAGATTTAAAAAAATATAGCGAAGGATTTTATCCTAAAAAATTAGTTGTCGAAGAAAAAACTAAACCTGAAGAGGATTTAAGAAAGTATAGCGAAAATTTTTATCCTAAGAAATTAGAAGAGGAAAAGAAAGAAGAAAAAGAAGATTTAAAAAAATATTCTAAAGACTTCTTTACAAAAGCAATAGATAAAAAAGTTGAAGCTAAGAAAAATGATATAGAAAAATTTAATGATATAACAATTAATAAAAACACTAAAATAGAAAATAAAAACAAGCCAAATATTAATGATATATTATTTGGTGATAAATAGAAAAGTATAACTTTCCTATTTTCTTATAAAAAAGAAGAAATTAATTATTTTTAATTTCTTCTTTTTTATCATTAATAATATTTAATATATCTTTATTTATATCTTCAATACTTCTCATTTTACCATCTATAGTACATTCTACTCTATCCCAATGATATAATTCAGAAAGTTCAATATATGCTTCTTCGCTCTTTTTTAAATAATCATAATTTTTTTCATGATTATCTAAAATATCCCTGATTTTTAATAATTCAAACGTAATATCTACTGGAACATGTAAATATATAGTAATATCAGGTTTAGGAATCTTTAATAACCAGTATTCAAGTCTATCAATCCATTCATACATATAAAATCTTTCATCAGGATCACTTATTTTACTTCCTTGTTGAGCTAAATTGCTAGTAGTATATCTATCAAGAATAATATAATAACCTTCATCATAATATTTAAGTATTTTATCTATATTATATTTTCTATCAGCTGCATAATATAAACATGCAATTTTAGGATCTACATTTATAGGTCCTTCTTCAAAAAAACTATTAGAGTTTCTTCCTAAATAACACTCACCTACTATTTTACCAGTTGGAGTATCATACATAGGAAAAGAAAGTCTAATTGATTTAATACCTAAACTATTTAATTTTTTTTCTAATAATTTAGATTGAGTCTCTTTTCCTGAACAATCAGTACCATCTAATACAATAAATTTACCTTTCATATTATCATCCTCTAAACTTATTATACCCTATTTATATTATAAAAAAAAGAGTTATTACTAACCCTCAACATTATTATTACTATCAAAATCTAATAAAATAGATTTACGACTTGCTAAATAATCACACATATGAACAAAATTTTGATATTTAGTCTTAGGCTTTTCAAGTATTTCATTACCATTATAATCCTTGATCCAAACTCCCATATGAGTCTTAATACAATCATTTAAAAACATACATTCATCATCATTAATGCTTAATTTATCTTTATTATCAAGTATATATTTACCCATTAATATAGGATGATCAAACCTTGTATATTTTTCTTCAGGATTACCAAGCTTCAAACCATCATGAAGTGCAAGTGCCATTATCATTAAATCTTTTTCTCTTGATGTATATTTATCACCTATTGCAGGATTGCTTAATAATTCATAAGCAATCTTACAAGCAGCTTTTGTATGTCTTAATAAACCACCTTCACCTAAAGCATAACTAGGATGATATTTACCAGTACTAGATGCAGCTACATGAAAAAAATAATCAGGTAGCATATTAAGCATAACTTTCATACTTTCTTTAATATCATCATTAACTAAATAATTAATTTCATTATTAAAATATTCAAACTTTTCCATTAATCAACAAACCTTTCTAATATTTTGTTTTCAACAAAATAATATTCTTTTGGCATATATAAGTATCCATTATTAATTATAAGATAATTATCATTAATTAAATCTTCAATATTAAAATATTTAATTGGATCTACTAAATACTTATTTTTAAAATCATCTAAATTAATACCCTTCTTTAATCTAAGACCAAGTATCATTTCATATTCCATTTTATCTTTTTTACTTAGAATTTGCCTATCTAATATTCTTTTATTTCTATCTTTATAATTATTAATACTAGAAGTATTAGTAATTCTTGTTCCATTTAAATAAGAACTAGCACCAATACCAAAACCATAATATTCTTTGT
>OMQW01000053.1 GCA_900313345.1 uncultured Eubacteriales bacterium | reverse complement strand
CTTCTTTAATAAGTAATTAAATTCTTGTGGTACTTTTGCTATATATGTGTATTTTTTGTTTTCAATTTTATTTAAAACAGTTAATTTGTATGCATGCAAGAATAATCTTCTTTCTCCATCTTTCATACCATATTTATTATCTCCAACTATTGGATTTCCAATATTATTAAGTTGTAATCTAATTTGATTTTTTCTTCCAGTTTCAATTAATATTTCTAATTTACTATAATTTTTAGTTTCATCAATTACTTTATAATTTGTTATTGCTGTTTTACCATTCTTAGAAATATATGATAGATTTGTCGTAGTTTCACTTATATTGTTTACTAATTTTGCTTCTTTTTTATTTGGTGTACCATGTGTAATTGCTATATACATTCTTTCAGTATTTTCATTCCAATTTTCTTGGTACATATCTTTTGTTTTCATATCTTTTGCAAACAATAATACACCACTTGTTGCCTTATCAAGTCTATGTACAACAAATATTTTTGCATTATGATTTTTACTTTTAACATATTTTGAAATCATATGGAATGCTGTATTTTCTTTTTCATTTTCCGAACCAATAGTTAATAATCCTGCCGGTTTGTCAATTACAATAATCTTTTCATCTTCATATATTATTTTAAATGGTAAAGCAAAACTGTTTTTTCTTTTTGTATCAATTATTATTTCTGAATTTTCATGTAATTCGTAATCAAATTTTGTAGTATTTACTCCATCCACATAAATTGATTTAAATTTTAAATACTCTTTAAGTTTCTTTTTAGGTATATCAGTGTTGTTTTCAAGATAATTTAATAGTTTATCATTTTTTTTAGCTATTATTTTCATTATTTATCACCTTGCTATATTATATCATTTTTTATAATTAATTTTAAATATTTTATTAATACTTTTTTCAAATCCTTTCTCATTGTTAGATAATGTTTTATTTTTTATTATTGATTTTAACTTTTTCGAACTGTTTTTCATACAAATTCCTAATCCAACATTACTTAACAAATCTACGTCATTATCATTATCGCCAAATGCAATAATTTCTTCTAGTTTGCCATGTTGTGCATTTATTATTTTAGATATTCCAAATAGTTTATTTATACCCTTATTTGTTATTTCTACTAAATGATCATTATTATAATATGTATTTGTGTTTACCTTTATTGTATTATCTATTAACAATTCATTATATACTACGTCTATATCTTTTTTATTTGTATGAATTTCTATTTTATATACTTTATTATTAACTAAAAAATCATTTAAATTTCTTATTATAATTTCATTTGTTTTTTTATTTTTATCATTTAAAAAGCAACGTGAATTATCTGTACATAAATATATTTCATTATCTTTTCTATACTTATTAACTATTTCTTTGATTTTCTTTTTTGAGATACTCTTTTCATATATAACTTTTTCATTTATAACATCATATATGTAACTACCATTTAATGAAACAATATAATCAATAAAATCAACATCTTTAACGTAATATTTTACAAAAGATGCATTTCTACCTGTTACAACTATAAACTTAATGCCATTCCTTCTTAAATAATCTATAGATATAATAGTTGATACAGGTATACTTAATTCATCATCTATTAATGTTCCATCAAAATCACTTACGACATACTTATACATAAAATCACCTTTATAAAATAAAAACTTCTGAAGTTCAGAAGTTTAATTTCTTAGTGGCGGAGCAGGAGAGATTTGAACTCTCGCACCAGTTACCCGATCTACACCCTTAGCAGGGGCGCCTCTTCAGCCTCTTGAGTACTGCTCCACTTAGCTTCACTCTAACGCGTCCGCATATATAATATTACATTAAAAGATTTATAATGTCAACTATTTTGACAACAAAAAAACTCCTTTTGGAGTTTAATTTTTAATATGGTGACCAGGACGGAATTCGAATCCGTGAATGCTGCCGTGAAAGGGCAGTGTGTTAAGCCGCTTCACCACCTGGCCAGATGGCGCCCCAACTAGGACTTGAACCTAGGACCCCTTGATTAACAGTCAAGTGCTCTAACCAACTGAGCTATTGAGGCAAAAAAATTGGTGGACCTGATAGGACTTGAACCTATGACCCCACGCTTATCAAGCGTGTGCTCTAACCAACTGAGCTACAAGTCCAAATTTGCTTTACTTATTAAGTTTACTATATATTTTTCTTTTTTGCAAGAAGAAATTTTAACTTTTTTCAAAGCACATGTATATATTAGCAAATTTAATTAAATAAAGCAATAATTTTTTATTTATTTTAATTATTTTTTAAATTTATTTTGAACTTATTAACGTGTTTTACTATATTTTGTTTCGTATCATATAATTCTTTATCTAAAAATTCATATAATATATAAGATATAAAAATTAATATAATAAGAATAATTGTTATTTTAATATCTAATTTTGCAAATGAAAATGTTTCCTTCATTGTTATATAATTTATAGTAAATAAGGTTATCATTGTAAATAATAAGATTTTTCTATAGTTATTTAATGGCTCAGAAATTTTATATAGTAACATAAAACTTATAATGCTTGTTATCAATACTGATAGTGTTGATATTTGAGTGTAAGATAAATTCATTAAATAACCTATTATAGTTGTTATTAAAACTGCAACAATAATAGTTAATGCTGGTGGAAATGATCTTCTTAATATTGTTTTTAAAAATCCCTTTTTTACTCTATCATTATTAGATTCAAATGAAAGCATAAATGAAGGTATTCCAATTGTTGAAATACTTGCAAGTGTTAATTGTATTGGAATAAATGGGTAGCTTCTTCTAATAAATATAAAAAGAAATGATAATACGCAAGCATAAATTGTTTTTGCAAGAAATAAACTTGCACTTCTTTCTATATTATTTATTGTTCTTCTTCCTTCGGAAACTATTTTTGGCATAGACTTAAAATCGGAATCAAGAAGTACCAAATTGCTTACATTTTTAGTGCAGTCAGCTCCACTAGCCATTGCTACTGAACAATCTGCCTCTTTTAATGCAAGTACATCATTAACTCCATCGCCTGTCATTGCAACAGTGTGTCCTTCATTCTGAAGAGCTATCACAAAATCTTTTTTTTGATGTGGGGTTACTCGTCCAATAATATCATTTTCTAGTATTGCCTTTATTTCATCTTTTTCTGTTTTTAATTTTGTCGCATCTATGTATTTTAGATTGGTTAGTCCTGCCCTTTCTGCAATATTTTTTACTGTTAACGGATTATCACCTGATATGATTTTTAATGTTACTTCATTCTTTTTAAAGTAGTCTAGAACATCTTTAGCATTTTCTCTTATTTTATCTTGAAGTAAAATGTAGCCTAATAATTTAGTCGTTTTATTTTTTTCTATTACGCAAATTATTCTATATTCATTAGAATATTTTTCTATTTCTTTTTTATTCTTATCATATATGCTTTCCGGTAATATAAACTCTGGTGCACCTATATAATATTTTTTACCATCTTCCATTTCAATTCCAGACATTTTAGTTTTTGACTGAAAAGGAAATACATTACTAATTTGAATTTTATTTGTAGTTTTATATTTGTTGCGTATTGCTAATGCTGTTGGATTTTCATCTTTTGTATTTTTTACAATTAATGCTGCAATTTCACCACTATCTACTTTTTCTTTATTAATTACGTCAACTATTTCCATTTCACCTTTTGTTATAGTTCCAGTTTTATCAAGGCACAAAACATCAACTCTTGCTAAACTCTCAATACAATAAAGGTCTTGTACTAATACATTTTCTTTAGATAGATTATATACGCTTACTGCGAGAACTGTACTAGTTAATAATACAAGTCCTTCTGGTATCATTCCTATAATTGCTGCAGATGTATTAACAACCGCATTTGTTATGTTATTATCAGCTAAGTATAGTTGTCTATAGAACAATAATATACCTATAGGAATTATAATAAGTGAAATCGTTTCAATTATTTTATTTAAGGATTTCATTATTTCACTAGAGACGGGTTTAATATATTTTGTATCACTTTCTAGTTTACTTACAAAGTTTTCTTTTCCTATATTTTTAACTTGTGCTTTAACAGTACCACTTACAATAAAACTTCCTGAGATAAGCATATCCCCTACTTTTTTATTTACTGCTATACTCTCTCCAGTTATTGCAGACTCATCAACTTCACATTCACCATCTAGTAAAATTGAATCTACTACTATACTATTACCTGGTTTTAAAATAATTAAATCGTCTTTTACTAATTCATCACCCAATAATAATAATTCCTTACCATCTCTTATAGTTAATATTTTAGATTCAGTTGCTATTTCTAACTGATCTAATGTTTTCTTTGTTCTTACTTCTTGATAAATACTTATTAAAGTATTAGCTAGTACAATTAATAAAAACACAAGATTTTTAAAAGATCCAACAAGTAAAATTGCAACTCCTAAAATAATATTTATTATATTAAACAATGTAAAAGTATTTTCTAATATTATTTCTTTTATCGTTTTTGTTTTGCTGTGATTATCTTTATTAATTAGTCCTTTTGATATTCTTTCTTCAACTTCTTTATTAGTTAAACCAATGTTTAAATTAGTTATATATTTATCATTTTTGGTCATTTTTTCACCTTCTACATTAAATATTTTAACATAGATAGCTTTATTTTATTAATTATTTTCATTTTTTTAACTATTTTTGTTTATTTTTTTTATTTTTATGATATAATTTATTTTGTTAGACATGTCTCCTTAGCTCAGTTGGTAGAGCAACTGACTCTTAATCAGTGGGTCTGCGGTTCGAGCCCGCAAGGGGACACCATTTAGATATTAAAGAAAGCAAAAAAACTTTCTTTTTTTTATAAAAATAATCAAAAAAAATATGAATTTATGTTCATATTTTTATTTAGCTAATTTACCTTTAGCACCTTTTGTTCCATTTGCAGCATATCCTGCTAATATATTTGTTTCAAAAGAATAAGTTTTTGATGTACGCTTTTTATATTCTTTAACACCAATATTAATTAAATCATCTAACAATTCTGAATAACTCTTTCCTTTTGGTTCCCATAAATAGAATGATAAAGATCCTGGAATAGAGTTTATTTCATTAATATATACTTTCTTTGCTTTAGAATCAACTAAGAAATCTATTCTACATACTCCAGCTGATCCTAATGCTTTAAATGCTTTTATTGCTATTTCTTCTACATCTTTTCTTTCTTCTTTTGTTAAATCTGCTGGTATTTTTCTTGAAGCACTAGCCATTCCTTTAGAAGCTTTAACAGGTACTTTTACTCCTGACTTACCTTTACTTTTGGCACTGCCTAAATATTTTTCAGCATATGTTAAGAATTTTTCACTAGACATTACTTCTTCAATTTCGCTTAGTTTTTGATTCTCATAATTTCCTAAAACACTAATATTTACTTCTTTTAAATTTTGAACCATTTCTTCAACTAATATTTTACTATCATAGTTCATTGCTTCTTCGATACATTCTTTTAATTCTTCTTCATCTTTAGCAGTTCCAATACCTACACTACTTCCTGTTGTTGCAGGTTTTACTATTAATGGATACTTTAATTTACTTACTTTCTTTAATACTTCTTTAGGACTGTTTTTGTATTCAGCATCATAGAACCAGTCATATTTAGCCATAGGTAATTTTTCACCATCAAATATTCTTTTCATATAAACTTTATCTTGGCCTACTACACCTGCATAAACATTTGGTCCTACATAAGGTATACCTATTGTTTGGAAATATCCTTGTAGAGCACCATCCTCTACATTTGTTCCGTGAGTAATTGGGAATATAATATCTATATCATTAACTACTTTGTTAAATAATCCACCCTTTTTCTTTAGAACATATTTTCCTTTTTCATAACATAATACTACATTATCTGTATATTTTTTAATTAATTCTAAATCACTATAAGAATCAATATCTTTTAACATATTTCCAGTGTACCATTCTCTATCCTTAGTCATATAGATAGGTACTATTTCATATTTACTTTCATCTATTTTGCTTATTGCTTGTAGTGCTGAAATAATACTTACTTCATGTTCAACACTTTCTCCACCAAATATAACTCCAACTTTTATTTTCATAATGTTCCTCCTTTATTCATTATACATGTCTGGTAAATCGTTTTCAAATAATGCATAAACATCTTTTTTATTACCAACTGTTAATCCATTAATAAAATTATATGCTTCTCTAACATCATTATAAACAATTATATTATCTTTATTAAAATCTGTTTCTTCTAAACCTTCTTTTATAGGTTTAGTTTTTTCTTTTCCAATTAATACAACATAATCAGTTTTACTATTTCCTATTTGTTTTCCAAATTCTTTATTTAGTTCATCTTCTTTTTCGCCAAGTTCAATCATTCCTGGTGTTACAACAATTTTTGTTCCATTCATCATGCTTAAAACATCAACAGCATTTTTTGCTCCTACTGGATTTGAATTATAAGCATCATCTATCATATAGAACTTACCTATTTTTTTTAATTCTAGTCTATGTTCTATTGGTTTTACAGATTTAACTGATTTTTGTAAATCTTCTATATCAATACCAAATTCTTTTCCTAAAGCGATACCTGCTAAAATATTATATACGTTATGACTTCCTAATAATTTAGTTTCGAATGGATAATTTTTTTTATCACCTTTAAATATTACGTCAAATTTTGTACCTTCTGATGTACATTTTATATTGGTTGCTCTAACATCAGCATTTTTATTTTCAATACCTATCCACACAATTTTTACTTTATTTTTTAATTTGTGATTTAATTGTTTAGGGTCATCTGCATTTAATACACCTATTCCATCTGCTGGAAGTGATTCTATTAATTCAAATTTACCATCTTCTATGTTCTTTTCGCTACCAAATGATTCTAAATGTGCTGTTCCTATTCTTGTTAATATTCCATATTTTGGTTTTACTAATTTACATAGGCCTGCTATTTCACCTTTTACATAAGCACCCATTTCTGCTATAAAAACATCTGTAAATTTATCCATATGATTATTAATAGACATAATTAATCCATTATAGGTATTTAAATTTTTAGGGGTTGGGAAAGCATTATATTTTACATTTAAAATATCTGCCAATATATTTTTAGAGCTTGTTTTTCCATAACTTCCTGTTATACCAACAATTTTTAAATTATTCATATTTTTAAGTTTATCTTGTGCCATTCTTTTAAAATGATTATATACCATTTTTTCTATAGGCATATTTATTATTAATGCGATAAAAACTATCATTTCATTTAAGTAAATCATTACTGATTCTATTAATAAAATAATCCATAGTGTTTTAATATCAATATTCAATAAATATAATAATGGTAATAAATATAAAACAGTTATTGTTACTATCAGTCTTTTAATTCTTTTTGTATAGACAAGAGGTTTCTTTGTTTTTTCATTTTTAAAGAAATCTTGCCAATTTTTAATTACTGATATGTATACTACTATTGTTAATAATTCAAGTGCTATTAAATAAGCATCTAAATTATAAAATACTGTATATGCTAGAAGTAATATAATTATTCCTAATATTTCTATATTAAAAAATGTTCCTATTGTACTTCCTACCCATTTTAAATAACGGTTATTTTCATTATATAAATTTTGTTGCAGCATATGTAACGATCTTTTTGTTTTATATGATAATGCTAGAGTCATCAATAAACCTATTATTATTCCTGTAAATATTATCATTTTATTTACCTCCTAAAAAATTATTTAATATTGTTATTACTCTATTTAAATTTTCTAAATAAGCATAATGTGTTCCATTTAAAACAATTAAGCCTGCATCTTTTATATTTTTTTCTAATAATTTTGCATCTTCTATACTTGCTTCAGTATCATAGTCACCCCAAATTATTAGTGTTGGTGCAGCTATTTTTTTTGAATCTTCGCTTAGATCTTTATTTACTGTATTAACAAGAACTCCTCTCATTATTTCACTTGCTGCTTTATAATCACGAGAGCCGATATATTTTTTAGCTTTTAATGCTATTTTTTTCATACATGGAAATTTCTTTATACTTTTTAATATTCTAACTTTTAAACTATTAGAACTTTTTTCTATTGTTACTGGACTACCAAATAAAACTAATTTTGATACTTTGTTACGTGATGCATATAATATCGCAAGTCTACCACCAAATGAATGTCCCATTATAATAGGATTTTTGATCTTATTTGCTTTACAATATTCTTCAAGCATTATTTCATAATCGTTTAATGTCCAAGGAAATTTTGGCTCTTCACTTTCTCCAAAACCTGGAAGATCTAAAATATTAATACAATATTTTTTTTCATATGGTCTACCAAGTGGCATCATCATTTCTATATTTTGTCCCCAACCATGTAAGAGAATAATATCTTTACCTTTTTTGTTTCCAAATCTTACATAATTGATATTTACATCATTTATTTTAATTTGCACAATATCACCTACTTCTTTAATTATATTCCATTTAGATAAATAATTCTATAAATTAGGCTATTCTTTACATAAAAAAACACCTTTAAAGTGTTTATTTATTTAGATTTTCTATTATTTCATCTATATGTTTACCATATTCTTCTGATTCATCATAAATAAATCTAAGTTCTGGTGTATTTCTAATTTCTATTCTATCTGCAAGACATCTTCTTATAAAACCTTCTGCAGTATTTAATGCTTCCAAAACTTCTTTTTTATTTTCTCTATTATAAATAGTAAAATATACCTTTGCATAACTTAAATCATTAGTTACATCTACTCCAGTTATAATTGCTTCCTTAGCTTTTTGATCTTTTACTTCTTCCATTAATATTCTGCTTAGTTCTTCCATATATGTGTTATTTAATCTTTTAATTCTAATATTGTTTGCCATAATTACACCTCTTTATAATTATACCCTATTAATAAAAAAATTGATAGATGACTATCAATTAAATTTTTAATGTAAAGTTTTTTCCACTATATTCATATCTTGTCATTTCAGTTATTGTACTTAGTGATTGATTTAATAATTCAGTTGTTGATATAATACCTAATCTATGATAACCAACAGCGTCTTCTAAATCATTAATTTCAATATTTTTAACTTTTGTCTTTTTAATTAGTGATTTTTTATCTATTAGTTTCATTTCACATAAAGTTGCTAAATCATTAATATTTAAGTTGTTTAAATTATTTTTATTAATTTTAATTTTACTTTGAATATTTAGTAATGCTTCTTCTTCAGTTATTATATTCATTTTATAAGCTTCATAATAATCTGTTATATTTGTAAAGTCAACATGTCTTTTTGCATACTCTTTAGCATCTGCCATTGTTATTTTGTTTAACTCTTTTAATACTGCAAGATCACCTAAAGTAGTATTTACATGCTTAGTATTTTCAATCGAATCATAAAAATCTTTTTTCATATTTTTTACTACATAGATTTTTCTATTTAATGTTGCATTATCATTTAACTCATATTCATTTATTAAACCTGATTTATGTAAATAATTTAATATATATAAAGGCATATCAAATCCTACATAATAATTATAATTTAGTACTTTTTTCTTATTTTCATCAACTACTGCAGTTGGAAATATTTTATCTTCGTTTCTTACTCCATAAAAATTCATAATAATTCTCCTTGTTATTTTAATTTAAATAAGATATTACTATCTTTATATGTTTCGTCTACTTCTTTAATACTATCATATGCCTTTGATAATAATTCTTCATCAGAATATAAGCCTATTCTATTTAGTGCTATATAGTCTTCTATAGTTAAACTATTTTTCTTTATTTTAGCTTCTTTAATATCTTCTTCTTCAATCATTTCTAGTTTATATAAAGATACTAAATCTTTTACTGTTAATTTTTTAATATCATTTTTATATTCTACTGCAAATAAATCTAATTTATTAAAAACATCTTTAGAACTAATTAATCCATAATTAAATGCATATTCAATATCTCTAATATTCTTAGTTGTATTAAATGCTATCATATATTCTATTATCATATTTTTACTAACTAATCCTGATCTGTATAATGCACATAAATCAGATGTAGTTATTTCATTATATTTCTTATCTTTACCTATAAAATAATGATCTTTCTTTAAATTATTAACGCATTCTACTTTTCTTGTAATAGTTTTATAATTTATATACTCAGGTATTGTTAAAAATCCTTTACCTTGTAAGTATTGTAAATCATATATTGAAAGATTATAACCTGGATATTTGACGTTTTTATTCTTCCCATTATTCATTTATTTGTTCCCCCTTAAAAGTCACTATATTATACTACTTTTTTATTCTTTTGTCAATCATGTTACTTTTTAAAACTAGCACTTTATCATTTATTTCTTCATTACTTAATATGAAACTTGATGATAAGAAAACTAAATCAGATGGTGTTAAATCTTCACTATTAATTTTTCTTAAAAATTTAGATTTATATAAAAGTCTATTAATATCAATTATTCTTAATTTAGATAATGCAAGAGTATCTTTTATAGATAATTTATTCTTTTCTTTTAATTTCTTATTAATTTTCTTTAATGCTTTTTCAATTGGGATAATACCTTGAACTGCTGCTAAATAATATTCATAAATAGATATATCATTTTTCTTTATATCATTATATAGTTTTATTAATTCTTTTCTATTTATATTTCCCATATTATGAAGTGTTATTAATTCTTCTAGTTTTATATCGTTTATATCAAAAACATCTTTAGGACTATATAATTTGCCTTGTACAATAAATGTTTTTTTCTCTATTATTTTGTTATTTAATAAACTATCTTTAGATATTAGTCCTAATCTATAACATGAGTATATATCTTCTATATTTGTATACATGTAATCTCTCCTTTGTTGGACTTCATATTATAACATAATTTTATAAAAAAGAAAAGAAAAAACTTGTAGTTTTTTCTTATTCACTCTTAATATTCTATTTATTTAATATAGAATTTATATCATTAACTGTTTTTAAATTTTTAAAATTTATATTATTATTTTCAAAATTATTACATGTAATTATAAAATCAACATTCTTTTCTAATTCATTAATATTTCCTTCATAAAGCATATTTATATTTTTAGTAAAATTAGCTTCATTTATATATGCTAAATTTCTTATAGATTTATAATCACATATCTTAATATCTCCATTATCTACTAAATTATATACTAAATTTAGATATGTATAATTTGATCCTAATGCTATAATTGCATCTAAGTATGTTGATGTATCATTTAAAATTTTTGATATATAGTCATTAAATAATTCATTTATTAATTCATTATATTTATCATTCATTTTTAATAAATGATTATTTAGTTTTAATAATAATTCTTTATTTTAAGTATTATCTTTAATTCCAAATAATGTTTTATGTGGCATTATATTTTTTTCTAGAGAATTTCTTTCATTTTCTAATTTTAATAATTTTTTAAATAAGTCTTTATTTTTACCATTATCTTTATATCTTTTTATTATTTCATCTATTAAATATCTAAATTTATTAAAATCTCTTAATTCTTTTAGTAGTTTTTTTAGATCTCTTATATTGTCATAAAACTGATTAATATCACAATCATTATTAATCATTAATTTATCATAAATTACTACAAAAAAGACTAATTTTTATAAATTAGTCTCTTATATTTGGTCTTCTACTAAATCATATACTTCAATGATATCATTTTCTTTATAATCATTGCATGCTTCTAGTGTTAAACCACAGTCCATATCTTTCTTAACTTCTTTAACACTATCTTTTTCATGTTGTAATGATTTAATCTTTCCATAATATACAACAATATTATCTCTAATTAATCTAGCATTAGAATTAGATTTAACTATTCCTTCTATAACATGGCATCCTGCAATTAAACCAACTTTAGAGAATTTAAATATTTGTCTAATTTCAAGTTTACCAGTTACTTTTTCTGAGTATGTTTTATCAAGCATACCTTTCATAGCACTTTCCATAGCTTCTACTAGTTTATAAATAATATCATATGTTTTAATTTGAACAGAATGTTCTTTTGCAAAAGCTTCAACAGTTGCTGATGCTCTAACATTAAAACCAATTACAATTGCATCAGATGCTTGTGCTAAAACAATATCACTTTCAGTGATTGCTCCAACTCCTGCACGAATAACTGAAAGTTTAACACCTTCAACATTTATTTTTTCTAGCGAATTCTTACATGCTTCTACACTACCATTAACATCAGCTTTTAAAACAATATTAATTTTTTTTAAGCCTTCTTTAATGTTTCCAAATAATTCTTCTAGTGTCATACCTTTTTTATTTGAATCTTTTTCTTTAGCACGTAAGCTTCTTTCTTCAGCGATATCTTTAGCTTGTTTTTCAGTTTCAAATGCCATGAATTTATCTCCTGCACTTGGAACAGCATTTAAGCCTGTTACTTCAACTGGTGTTGATGGTCCTGCTTCTACAATATTTTCGCCTAAATCATTTTTAAGTGTTCTTACTTTACCAAATACAGTACCTACTACTATTGGATCTCCTAAACGTAGTGTACCATTTTGAATAATTAAACTTACTACACTACCTACATGTTTATCTTGACGAGATTCAATAACTGCTCCTGTTGCATAACGTTTTTTATTAGCTTTATATTCATTCATTTCGGCAACTAAGGAAATACTATCTAATAATTCATCTACTCCAAGTCCAGTTTTTGCGGAAATTTTATTAACAATTACATCTCCACCCCATTCTTCTGGTGTTAAATCATTTTCAGCAAGTTGTGTTAATACTTTATCAGGATTTGCATCAGGTTTATCAATTTTATTGATTGCTACTATTATTGGTACTTTTGCTGCTTTAGCATGGTCAATTGCTTCTTGTGTTTGAGGCATTACACCATCATCTGCTGCTACTATAATAATAACTATATCTGTTACTGCTGCACCTCTTGCACGCATTTCTGTAAAGGCTTCATGTCCTGGTGTATCAATAAATGTAATATCTTTACCTTTATAGTTTACTGAATATGCACCAATTGCTTGAGTAATTCCACCTGCTTCACCATTAGCAATATGACTATTTCTAATGTAATCAAGAAGTGTTGTTTTACCATGGTCAACATGTCCCATAATTGTTACTATTGGTGGACGTTCTTCTAGACTATCTGGATCATCTTCTATTTCAAAGTTTTCAAAATTTGAAATATCTTGTGTTTCTTCTTTTTTAAGCGTTTTATTATAATCAGTTACTAATAATTCTGCTGTATCATAATCAACACTTTGATTTTTATTTGCCATAATACCTAATACAAATAATTTTTTAATTAAATTAACTGCTGTATCATTTAAAGCTTCTGCTAACTCTTCAACAGTCATTCCTTCTTTATAAATAACTACATCTTCGTTTTGTTTCTTTTCATTACTTTCTAATTTTTCACGATGTTTATAAATTTTTTTTCTTGCTTGTTTAAAATTAGAACTTTTAGCATCTGCTTGTCTTTTAGACTTAGATTTAACTTTAGTAAAACTTTCAGTATTATCTAAATCAATGTTTGTATTTTCTGCAAGTTCAGTTGCTATATAATAAACTTCTTCATCTTCTACTTCTACTACATCTTCTTCTGTATCTAATTCATTTACAGCATTATCTAGAAGTGTAATTTCAGTATCACTAAGCATATAGTTTTCATCACCATAGCTTATAGATAATTTATCACATAATTCTTTTATTTTTTCTACATCAACATTTACATCATTTGCATAATCTAACAAACTCATCATGTTAAGCACCTCCTATTTTTCTATTATATTTTTAATTTCTTCATAAATCTCTCCAGTTATCTTAATACCTAATTTTCTATCAAGTGCTTTAGACTTTTTAGCTTTTTCTAAAACATCTAGATCTTTTTTAATATATGCACCTC
The DNA here is from genome assembly GCA_900313345.1 of uncultured Eubacteriales bacterium. Classification (GTDB taxonomy): domain Bacteria; phylum Bacillota_I; class Bacilli_A; order RF39; family UBA660; genus UBA2730. Next base: position 19,026 of record OMQW01000053.1, on the reverse strand, counting down.
TACCATTTTTTTTACCTGTTTCATCAACAAAAACTTCATCTTCTTTTGTTTTAACTACTCTTAGTAATTCTTTTTTTGGCAAAGACTCTCCTGTTACTGCACAGGTTCTCATTGGGATTTTCTTTTCTTTCATAGATTAATCCTCTACTTTTATACTAATACCATTTGCTGCTGCTTCTTCACGTGTTTTAATATCTATTTTATATCTTGTTAAACGTGATGCTAAACGAGCATTCATACCATTTCTACCAATTGCTAAAGCGAAGTCTTTTCCATCTGCTATACACATTGCTTCATTTTTCTTAGGGTCAGTAATAATAACTGTTAAGTCTTGTGCTGGTTGTAATGCGTTTGCTATAAATATGCTTGGATCTTTATCATATTTAACAATATCAATTTTTTCACCATTTAGTTCATTAATGATATTGGCAATTCTTGAACCTTTTTCACCAATACATGCTCCAATCGGATCAATATTAAAGTTTTCACTATAAACTGCTACTTTACTTCTAACTCCTGGATCACGAGCTACTGAATAAAGAAGTACTGACCCATCTTCTAGTTCTGGTATTTCACTTTCAAATAAACGTTTAACAAATCCATAATGTTTACGAGATAAAAGAATTAATAAACTCTTTCCATTATTATCTACTTTAGTAACATATACTTTGATATTTCTACCCATTTCAATATGTTCACCAGGGATAATTTCTCTTTTTGGAAGAATACCATTAGTTCTACCTAAATCAATATAGTAGTTATTTTCATCTTCTAGAGCAACTGTACCAACAAGCATTTCATCTTGTTTATCACCAAACTCTTCCATAATACTATTTCTTTCAGCTTCTCTTATTTTTTGAACAATTACTTGTTTAGCAGTTGAAGCTGCAACACGTCCAAAATCATGTGGAGTAACTTCTGTATCAATAGTATCTCCTAGTTCTAATGTTTTATCTAATTTCTTAGCATCAGATAATTTAATTTCTGAATTAGGATTAAAGAATGACATTTCTTCTTTTTCTTCTGTTTCAGATTCTTCACCTGCTTCTTCATCTTCTTTTTTTTCTTCAGGTATTTCAGTATCTAAATCTTCATCTAAAGCATATCTTTCAAATAATTCATCTTCATATTCTTCTTTAGTTTTCTTATCATCTTCTACTACTGTTAAGTAAGAGAATACTTTTATTTCACCAGTTGTTCTATCTATTTGAACTTTAACATTAGTCTTAGAATTGAAATTCTTTTTATATGCTGATTGAAGTGCAAGTTCCATAGCACTATAAACTATTTCAGGATCAATTCCTTTTTCTTTTGTAATATTTTCTACTGCATTTAAAAATTCTTTAGCAGCATCTACTTTCTTTGCTCTCATTTTACTATTCTCCTTTTTCCTTTGAATGTACATCAAGTATATATCCTTCTAGTGGAATATTCATTGTATCAATCTTCTTATTAATAATTCTTGATACTTCAGTAATTTTTTCAACATCAATTATTTCATCAGAGTCAACTTCAATATTTAAGTTATCTACTCCTTCATCATTTTCAACATAAACATCACTTATATGTACGTTTAAGTTTTCTAGACTAGGGTCTATTTCTTTAATTATTTCTTCTTTCATATACATACCTCACATTCAAACATAAAGAGTGGGATACATTCCCACTCCTTTCTTGGTTTTAATTATAACACATATTATTAAAAAAAGAAACTATTTTTATTTATATATATAAATATAAATTATTTATTTTTTAATATATGAAAATCCTATTTCTTGATGATCACTATTTTTATATATTAATTCTTTTTTTATAGAATCTGGAAAATCTTCTTTTGTTATAGTTATTAATTTTTCTTTATCATTACTATCTATTGTATTAGTTGCATGTTTAATTATTACTTTATTAAATAATTTATCTATAAATCTACCATTTCCAAAGTGTTTATTTCTTTTAGCTTCATTAATTATTTCTAATACATTTATATAGGCATCTTCATTTAGTTTTAATTTACTACTATTTATTTTATTTATAAACATTTGTAATAATTCTTCATCTTTATAATCTCTATAGTCTATGTAATATCCTGTCCTTGATGCTAGTCCTGGATTTTTATTCATGAATTTTTCCATTTCATCTTTATATCCTGCAAAGATAAAGATAGTTTCATTCTTTTCCATTTCTTTTATAATTTCTACTAAAGCTTCATCACCAAATTCTTGGGCTTCACTTGCAAAACTATAAGCTTCATCAATAAATACTACTCCACCTTTAGCTTCTTTTAATACTTTACCTGTTTTGATGGCTGTTTGACCAACATATCCGCCTATTAAATCTTTAGTAGTTATTTCTTTAAATTTTTTATTTTCTGTATATCCTAATTGATATAGTATATCAGCGATTATTCTTGCAACTGTTGTTTTGCCAGTTCCTGGATTACCTGTAAAAAACATATGTAAGTTTGGTTTATTTATTTCGGTTACATCCTTTACTTTATTTAAATATGTTAAAAAGTTTACTAAATCATTTACTTCATTTTTTACATTTTCTAGTCCTACTAAATTATTTAATTTATCTAAAGAATCTTTAACGCTATTTAATTTCTCATCTATAGTTTTTGCTTCTTTTTGTTCTTGCATTTCTGCTTTTAATGTTTGTCCTGGTAATTGTTCTGAACTTCTTATTACAGCATTAAAGAAATCTTTTGCTCTTTGTACCTTATTACTTTCAAGTGCTATTTCTATTTGCTTTACAGTATCTAGACTCATAAATACTTGAGGTTCATCTTCAAACTCTAATATTTCTTCATTATTTAAGTCAAATTCTTCTGGTTCTTTTTCTTCATAGAAAAAATCATATATCCAAGTATCAGAATTTTGATTAATTATTCTATCTTTTTCTGCTAGAACACATTTCATTTCATCATCTATTGGATCATATACACCAAATATTACATCACTGTCTAAAGATGTATAATATCTATCTAATAGTTCTTTATCGCTTAATCCTTCACTTTTATATATTTTTTTTAAATCTTCAAATAATAATGGAAATCCATAGCATACTCTTTCTTTTGCACTTTGTACGCTTGAATCATACATAGAAAAATATTTTTTACCTTCTAGTGATGTTGCTATATCATTTTTCATATTTACATCACAATTATCTAGGTATTTAGTTGGTTTATATATATATATTCCTCTTTTTTTATCAAAATTAATTATTTCATATAATATAACTACGTAATTCTTACTCACTTTAATTCTCCTTAGAATACACAAAAAGGGTCACAAATGTAACCCTTTTTACTCTTAAATTTATTATAACATAAATTTATTTAAATGATTATATTATTTTCCAGTAGATCCAAATCCACCAGTTCTATCTCCTGTTGCTTCATCATTATCACTTAAATAATATTTTTGAAAAAGGGCTTGTCCTATTCTATCTCCTTTTTTTATTAGAACATCTTCATCAGTTATATTAATAAACTGGAAGAATATTTCTCCTTCATTATTTTCATTATTATAATAATCTTTATCAACTATTCCTATACCATTTGCTAGTACTATTCCTTTTTTCTTTGGACTACTACTTCTATTTACAAGCATAATATATTCATCATCTTGACAATAAGCTTTTATACCTGTTGGTACTAATTTTATTTTTCCCTTTTCTATAATAGTATCTTCACAACATTCTATATCATATCCTGCTGCATACTTTGTTGATCTAACTGGTAAATTAATTTCTTTTTCATTATATTTTGAAACTACTTCAAATCCTCTTTCTTTCATAACTACTCCTTAATCATTAAATAATCTTAATGCTACTTTCTTTTTATCTATATTTATATTATCTACATAACATGTTACGATATCACCAACACTATATAAGTCTCTTGGGTTTTTAATATAATTATGTGATAGTTTTGATATATGTGCTAGACCATCTTCATGTAAACCTATATCAATAAATAATCCAAAGTCTACAACATTTCTTACTGTTCCTTCTAATTTATCACCTATATGTAAGTCTTTTAAATCTAATACATTACTTTTTAATATAGGTTGTGGATAATTATCTCTTGGATCTAGATTTGGTTTCTTTAGACTTTCAATTATATCTTCTAGTGTATATATATCTGTTTTTAATTCGTCTTTTAAGTTTTCTTTATCTACTTTTTCTAACTTTTCTATTAATTCTTTTGTTCCAATACTTTCTTTAGTCATGCCTAGTTTATCTAAGAGATTTTCTGCTACTTTATAACTTTCAGGATGGATTGATGTTCTATCAAGTGGATTTTTACTTTCTTGAACTTTTAAAAATCCTATAGCTTGTTCATATGCTTTTGGTGTTAGAATCTTTTCTTTCTTTAATTCTTCTCGTGAATTAATCTTTCCATTTTTATTTCTATAGTCTATTATTTTTTCGATTGATTTTTTAGTTAGTCCTGATACATATTTTAATATTGCTATACCTGCTGTATTAATATTTACTCCTACACTATTAACACATTTTTCTACTACAAAGTCTAAAGATTCTTTTAAATCTTTTTCTGGAACATCATGTTGATACATTCCTACTCCGATTCCTTCTGGTGGGATTTTTACAAGTTCTGATAATGGATCTTGTAATCTTCTACCAATTGATACTGCACTTCTTTTTTCTATTGCTAAATCAGGAAATTCTTCTTTTGCTAAAGGGGATGCTGAATAAATAGATGCACCTGCTTCACTAACTATTACATATTTACAATTTAGATTATATTCACTAATCATTTCAGCACATAATTTTTCACTTTCACGTGATGCTGTTCCATTACCTATTGATATTATATCTACATTATATTTTTTTATTAAATTTGCTACTATTTTTTTAGCATCTTTTATTCTTTCTTCAGTATTGCCATTTAAGAATGGTTTAACTACCATACTATCTAGGTATTTACCTGTTTTATCTATTACTGCTAGTTTACAACCATTAACGTAACCTGGGTCAAATGCTAATACAACTCTTTCTTTCATTGGTGGTGTTAATAATAATGCTTCTAAGTTAACTGAAAAATTATTTATTGCTTCAATACTTGCTTTTTCAGTTAGATCACTTCTTATTTCTCTTTCAATAGATCCTTTTATCAATCTTTTATAACTATCTTTAATAGCATTAATTACAATATCTTTTGTATAACTATTTGTTTCATTAACTTTTAATCTTGTTTCTAAATAATCTATTATTTTATCTTCTTCTAATTCTATAGAGACATTTAATACTTTTTCTTTTTCACCACGATTAATTGCTAATATTCTATGTGGTTTTATTTCTTTAACAGGTTCACTAAAGTCATAGTACATTTCATATACTTTATTTTCATCTAGTTTATCACCATCTTTTTTTAACTTAGTTGTTATTAATCCATTTAAATAAGTATGTTTTCTAATAGACTTTCTATAAAAAGCATTATCACTTATCCATTCTGCAATAATATATGATGCTCCTTCTACTGCCTTATCTTTATCCTTAACATTTTCATTAATAAACTTTTTACATAATTCTTCTATATTACCTTTTACTGGATAACTCATTATCATCTTTGCAAGAGGCTCTAAACCATTTTTTATTGCTTCACTTGCTTTAGTTTTTTTCTTCTCTTTAAATGGTCTATATAAATCTTCTACATCTACTAATTTTTCTGCTTTTAAGATTTTATCTTTTAATAAATCAGTTAGAAGTCCTTTTTCATCTATTAATCTTATTACATCTTCTTTTCTATTTAATAGATTTTCTTCATATTTATATACTTCTTCTATTTTTCTTATTTCATCTTCTTTAAGAGCACCTGTTGCTTCTTTACGATATCTTGCTATGAATGGAACTGTTGCACCTTCACTAAGCATGTTTAGCACTGCTTCTACTTGTTTTGCGGTGATATTATTATCGCTTGCTACTTTATTTATTAATACTTCATTCATATTTATCCTCCACCATTTTATTATAAAATATTTAGTTATAAAAAAAAAGATTATTTACATTATGATTTTAAATAATCTTTAGCTTTCATATTTACTGAGACAGTAAAATATTTAATTTTATTTGTTTTATAAGAATTTAATTTAGGCCATATCTTTAATCTATAATAATAAGTTTTATTACTATATTCTTTAGAATCTTCTAGTATCATATTATTTTTATTTATCTTAAAGTTCCCAAATATATTATTCGTTTTATAAGGACTAATATCCATTACTTTATAATAATTAATATTATCTAAGCTTTTTTCTAAATAAATATTTACATCTTTATCATTTATAGTAGAATTATACCCTTTAGTTAAATATAAGATGTATTCTATAAAATGATTTTTATCCATATTAATATCCAGAGTGAAGTTTAAAACATTTTCACTTCTATTACTATTTATTCCCTCTATATCACTTAGTGGATATGAGTCTGTTATAGTTAATTTATTACTACCTTCATTATATATTTCCGTTATAGTTGCTTTTGTATTTATTTTTCTTTTATAAAATATGTTATCAAAGGCTGCAAAAGAAATACTAATTGTCATTACAATTAGTAAGAATAATTCAATAACTACAATTACGTATTTCTCTAGCTTCATTATTTACTTTCCTCTACTTTATTTTCACTTTGTATTACTTTTTCTTCTTTAGCTTCATCTTTTACTTCTTTAGTATTTTCAGTATTATTATCTCTAACTCTTTGACCTTTACCATAAACATCTATTTTAATAGTAAAATATTTATATGAATTATCTATTAAATAGTTTTCATCTAACCACATACGAAGTCTATAATAATATGTTACTGATTTATTAGTAGTTACTTCATCTATTACCATGTCTCCTAGTGGAACACCATAATCATTTTCTTCAGTAACACCTTTAAATAATTTTGGTTTTAATACTTCTTCATCAAATTTAGTATTATCTATACTTCTTTGTAAATATATTTTTATTGCTTCATCTGGAAGAGTTGATTCTTTATCTTTTTGTGCTACTACCTGATATGATACATTACTATTTTTTGTTATATTAACACTTATACTAAAATCCATGATTTCATTATTATCTCTAATACTCATACCTTCACTATCTGTCATAGGTAGAGCATTTTCTATTTTAACTTTATTTTCTCCTTCAGTATAAACTATAGTAACAGATCCATTTTTAAAAATATCTTGATCTCCTCCAAATATTTTATTTAATATATTTGTTCCTTTATCTGTATACATATATATTTGGTATGTTACACCTATTACTAATACTACTAATAAGAATAATAATATAACTACTAAAAATATATTTTTACTATTTATTTCTTCAATCTTTTTTTCATTCTTTTCCATAGCGACCTCTATTATAGTTATAATTTTATCAATTATTTAAATACTTGTAAATATTAATTCAGCAAGTCTTTATTTATATTAATAAATGGTCTTACTCCATTAGATGATCCATAATATTCTAGATTTTCTGATATACCTCCTGCTCCTGTTAATATATAATAATTGCTATTTGATGAAACTATATCTTCTAATCAATAACCCCAAGCTGCATTATCTCCTTCTAATTCTTTACTACAGCCATAGTCATAACAAGATGATAAATAATTATATAAATAGTTAGTATTTACTTTGTTTTTAAATTCATATCAACCACTTAGATTATCCCAATTGTCAAATCCGCCTGCACTTGCTATTTGAGAAACTCTTGGTAATCTTATAGCATTTATTTTATCTTGCCAACTTTTAGCAAATTCTAAATATTCATTTGTTGAAAAGTATGATAATGCATCACCATGTGTCATAGTTTTTTCTACTACCAAATTCGGTTATATTTCTATAATATAATAAATCTAAAGTTTTTCCTTTATCTTCTAAAACATAGAAAATATTTTCTTTACCATCACCAAAATCTATCTTTACTTTATCACCTATATTATAAGTTTTCTCTTGTTTTTTAATACCAATATCCTTAGCATATGTATTTATTTTTATTTAATACTCTCTTTCATGTAAATTATCACTATAATCATTATCTAAATACATAAGTAGTTTATAGTAGTAGGTTATTTGTTCATTTACAGTTTGAATATCTAATACCATCTCACTTTGTTTTGCTCCAAAACTATCATCTTCACTTAATGGTGTATAGTTTGGATGATTACTTACTTTTTCAAAATTTTTATTATCAGTGCATTTTTCTAAATAAAGTTTAATATCTTTATCTGATAGTGTACATGTTCCATCTTTTTCTGCTGTTACTTCGTATGTTCTATTTACATTTAATTTTGTATTATAAGTTACTTGAAATAAAAATACATTATCATTATTTATCATTCCTACTTCATACTTACTGGAATAGCATTTTCTATAGTTAAATTATTATTTCCTTCTAGATATGTAAAATTAATGGCATTTGTTGTAACTATATTAGTAATATAACCTTTCATTGTATACAATAAAATCGTATATGAAAAAGAAACTGTTATAATCATAAAAGCAGCGAATAGTACTACAATTATTAATTTATTTCTTTTCATATGCGACTTCATAATATTATCCCACCAAACGGCCATAATGTCTTATGTTATATAAATCTTCTTTAGTACCAGTATGAAGTACTTCTACATCTATTTGATTATGTACTCCAAATGATTCTGCAGCGAGCATATTTTCAGATACTAAGTCGAAGATTCTTCTTTTTCTTCCATTTTCCTTAGGGTCTAGTCCTATATTGTTATCACCACGATCTATTACAATTGCATTCATTGATTGGTATGAACCATCATCCATCTTTTCTGTTATCTTAACTATTGTTCCTAGAGGGAAGTCAATTTGGCCAGCATGATCTGCTGCAACCATTCTTACATTACCATAACTTCCAGCATTGAACCATATGTCTTTATATTTAAATTGATATCCACTTGCAGTTAATCCAAGACCTAATACTGCAAGTCCTCTTTCTTTTTCTTCATCAGTATAATTATTAGCTCGACAACAATCAGTTCCATAAGAACTCATTAATCTGTCATAGAATTTAGCTCCATCAAATACTCTTTTTTCACTGTTTGCTACTACTTTTATTTCTTTAGGCGTTTCTATTTGTGGAGTTACACTTTCTTCTTTTTGATTTACGTTATTATCGGTTATTAAACCGGAAGCACGAGATCCTACAACCTCAGTTTCCCTTACTACCTGAGTTGTTTTAGCAGCAGCTTTTCTCTTTTCTTCTTCTATTTTTTCGAGTCTTGCTATTTCTTTTTGTCTAGCTTCCTCTTTAGCTTTTGCTTCTTTCTCGGCTTCCTCTTTGGCCTTTTCTTCAGCCTCTTTTTCTTCTTTTTTCTTATTACTCCTATCTAGTAATACGGTTGTGTTAATCATCTTGTCTTTTGTAGAAGTATCTGCTTTATAGCTTACAGTTTTATTACTTCTTACAAGAATTACTGATGAAACTAATAATAGAAGAAATATTAAAGTATAAATAAACTTCTTCATAAACAAATACCTCCTCATCTTCATACTAGCATGATTATGAGGAGGTATCAATATTGTTGACTATAGTTTAGTGTAAAGAAATGTAAACTAGTTGGCAGTTATTTTACAATCATAACCTGCTTTTACTAGATTAGCTTCTATATTATATATATTATCTTTATATTTATATTCTGGATAAATCCCACCAGCTTCAGTAAAGGCAGACATCTTACCAGATTTTATTTGCATAAAATTATTTTCTTGAATTGTTGTTTGAATGTTTTCTGTATAATTACATGAAACATCAACACCTGATATTGAATCTGAAATTGCTTTTATTTCATTACACTTATTATTTTTTTCAATTACATTTTGTTTGTCTTCATCTTCATATGTAGTTGTATATGTTCCTGTAGTTACACCTTTATTAATAAATTTAAAGAAGTATTCATAATTTGTTTCTTTAGCATCACTATCATATGTTCTTAAACATTTTAGTGTACCATCACTAACTTCACTATTAAATTCAAAGTTTTTCTTATTATTAATAAAGTTTGATATTTCTGGTAAGAATAAAACAAATACTATTGCGAATAGCATAAATAATATTAGAAGTATTGTTTTTCCTTTACCTTCATTATTATTGTTATTATTTTCCTTTGGAGGTTCTACTTTTACTTCTTCGCTTGGTATTCCAACATTAGGATTTTGAACTTCAGTATTATTAATAACAGGATTTACTACTGGCGATGGTTTTACTACATTAACAGTAGGCTCTGGAACTACTGGTGTTTGAGGCATTACATTAACAACTGGTTCTTGATTTACTTGTCTTTGTTGCACTACATTAACAGTAGGTTCTGAAATTACAGGAGTTTCTGGCACTACATTAATGGTAGGCTCTGGAACTACAGGAGTTTGTTGTATTACGTTAACAACTGGTTCTTGTTGCACTACATTAATATTAGGTTCTATTACACTATTTTCTCTTTCATTATTCATTTTTATTACCTCTTTATTCTATCTTAAACTATCTATTTGTTCTTCAAAATCATTACTATTTATTATATAGCTTCCACTTACTACCATATCACATTCTTTTACATATTTTCTAGTTTCATTATTAATTCCACCATCTACTGATATGATCTTATTTAGCTTATATTCTTTTAATAATATTTTTATTTCTTTTATTTTATTTTCAGTTTCTTTGATAAATTCTTGTCCACCTTTACCTGGCTCTACACTCATAACTAATATTAAATCTACTAATGGTAAATATGGAATTATATCTCTTACTTTTGTTTCAGGGTTAAGTGCTATACCACTTTTTATATGATAATCTCTTATTAATTCTAAGTTTTCTTTTACATTATTACTTTCTACATGAATTGTTATAAACTCAGCATTTAATTTAGCATAATCCTTAATATACTTACTTGTATCTTCACACATTAAGTGAACATCTAATCTTTTACTTGTATATTTATATATCTTACTCATTTCTATAAATGGCATAGTTTTATTATTTACAAACTTACCATCCATGACATCAATATGTATATAATCAGTTTTAGTTTCATCTAATTTTTGTAAGTCTTTAGGTATATTATTACTACTTAGAAATGATGTTGATACTAGCATATTACTTATTCCCTCCTATAAATTTTAAATAATCTTCATATCTTTCTTGTAAGATATTATTATTTCTTACTGCTTCTTTTATTTTACATTCTTCTTCTTTGGTATGTGTACAATCTTTATATATACAAGGATAATTATTAAATTCAATAAATGATTCTTTTATTTGTTCTTTAGAATATTTTGATAAATCTATATTAGAAAAACCTGGAGTATCTAAAATATAGCCATTATCTATTTTATAAAGTGTTACTAATCTTGTTGTATGTTTACCACGACCTAAGGCTTTACTTATTTTTCCTGTTTTTAATTTTAAATTATTATTTAATTTATTTAATAATGTAGATTTACCTGCTCCTGTTTGACCTGTAAAAACTATAGTGTTTTTCTTTATAATATTCTTTATTTTATCAATATCATTATTACTTATTACAGTATAACCAATATTTTTATAATATTCTAAAATAGGCATTATTACTTTTCTTTCATTTACATTTAATAAATCTTCTTTAGTTGTACAAATAATTGGTGTTACATTATTAACTTCCATTGTTACTAAGAATTTATCTAATAGATCAGTTGAAAAGTTTGGTTCTTTTAGACTTGTTATTATAAATGCTATATCTATATTACTTACTTTAGGTCTATCAAAAATATTTCTTCTTTCTAAGATATCTTCAATTATTAATTTAGATGGGTTAAAAAGGCATATATCCCCTACAACAGGTTCTATATGTCTTTTTCTTAATAGACCTCTACATTTACAATTATATTTAGTATCATTACTATCTACTATAAATATATCTTTATTGATTTCTGTTATTTTTCCTTGCATAATTTTCCTTTTTTTATTGTTTTTTAGTTTGATCAGAAGTTGGAGTTTTTGTTGATGAAGTAGTTGCTTCTTTTTCTTCAGTATTATCTTCTTTTGCTACTTCCTCTTTTTTATATTTAGAAATTACTATTTCTACACTATCATTATTTTTAACTGTTGCTCCTACTGGTCTTGATTGTGATATTACTTGTTCTTTATCTTTATATGTATCATCTGATGTTTCTTGATAATCTACTGTTAGTGTTACACAGTTTTTATTAGCCCAAGTAGATACTTCATCTTCTGTTTGTCCTTTAAAGCTAGGGAATGCTAAACTATTTAATACTTTAAGTTCTATTTCATCTCCACTTTTAACTTTAGAACCACTTGCTAGACTTTGCCATACTACTTTATCAGTTCCAACATATTTACATGTTTCTTCACTTGCATCTTCTTTTGTAACTGTTACTTTAATGCCATTAGCTTCAAGTGAGGCTTTAACTCCTGAGAGAGATTCTCCTACATATTCTTCTAATGGATATTTTTTTATACCAAGAGATTTATATATAGTTATTTCTTCTCCTTCTTTTACAGTTCTATTTTTAGCTGGTTCAGTTTTTACTACATAGCCTTTTTTAACATCTTTATCATATACTTCTTCTATTTTAGTATTAACTGTTAGTTTTTTACCAATTAATAATTTTTCTGCTTTACTAACTGTCATTTTTGATACATCTGGTATCTTTACTGATTTAGGTGCAGTTGCTTTTGGTATAACGAAGACTATTAATACAAGTACTATTATAATAATAGTTGCTATAACTGATAATATTATTATAAGACGTTTACTTAGCTTTTCTTCTTTTTCTTCAATCTTTTCTGCAACTACTTCTTCGCTTTTTTCAATATTTTTTAATTTTTCTACGGCCTTTGTATTTTCTTCGTGTTCTGGATATTTATATACATGTTTTGTTTCACTTAAACGATCATCATCTAATACTGTTAATAAATCATCATGCATTGCTCTAGCATCTGTATATCTATTTTTGGGATTTTTTGCAGTTGACTTTAAAATAACATTATATACTGACATAGGTATTTCACTATTAGATTCACGTATATCTGGTATTTGTTCTTTCATTTGTTTAAGAGCAATTTCTACTGCATTATCGCCTCTAAATGGTAATTCTCCTGTTAATAGTTCATAGAAAATAATACCCATTGAATAAATATCACTTCTTATTGTTGAACCTTTACCTGCAGCTTGTTCTGGTGGTAAATAGTGAACACTACCCATTACAGAATTAGTTTGTGTTAATTGTGTTGAATTAAGTGCCATTGCTATACCGAAGTCTGTAATTTTTATTTGTCCATCATCTTCTATCATGATGTTTTGTGGTTTTAAATCTCTGTGTATTATATATGAATCATGAGCATGTGCCATACCATCTGTTAACTGTAACATGATATCTATTGCTTCACTTAGAGTTAATTTACCACGCCTTTTTAATAATTGTTTTAAAGTTTCTCCTTCAATGTATTCCATAACTATGTAATACATTCCATTATCTTCTCCTACATCATACATTTCAACAATATTTGGATGTGATAAAGAAGATGCTGATAAAGCTTCTCTTTGAAAACGTCTTACAAACTTCTCATCATTTGATAAATCGCCTCTTAATACTTTAACTGCTACATTTCTATCTAGAATAGTATCATATCCTAAATATACATTAGCCATACCACCTTCACCGATTGAACGAATTATTTCATAACGATCATTTATTTTTTGCCCCTTTGTTATCACTACATTTCACCTTCTTCTTTAGTTAATAAGCATACTGATATATTATCTGTACCGCCTCTATTATTTGCTTTATGAATTAATTTATTTACTTTTGCTTCTTCTGTTATATCTTCTAGTAAAACTTTTTCTATTTGTTCTTTATCAAGCATGTTTGTAAGACCATCACTTGATAATAAAATACTTTCAATATTCATATCACAATCAAATATATCTGCTTCTACTGGATCATTTGCTCCTAATGCTTTCATTAAAACATTTTTTTTAGGATGATCTTTCGCTTCTTCTTTTGTTAGTTCTCCAGCGGATACTAATAAATTAACTAATGTATGATCATATGTTACTTTATGAAGTCTTCCTTCTTTCATAACAAATCCTGAACTATCTCCAATATTTGCAAAAAGTATATAATCATTTGTAACTATTGCCATTACTAGAGTACTTCCCATACCTTTACTTTCTTCATGATTTTTTTCATATTGAAATATTAAAGAATTAATTTCATTAACACTATCTCTTATCCATGATACTGCATGAGTTTTATCTAAATTTATAAAAGTTTCTCTAAAATGTTTCCCTAAATAGTTTATAGCGATTGATGATGCTATTTCACCTGCTGAATGTCCACCCATTCCATCTGCTACTGCTAATAAGTATTCATCATTAATGTTTTTTAATATTATTAGGCTATCTTCATTATGATCACGTACTTTACCCGCATCTGTTAAATAAAAAGTTTTCATGCTTCCTCCTTTTTACTTCTAAGTTGACCACATGCTGCACTTATTTTAGAACCAAATTCTCTTCTTATTGTTACATTTATATTATTCTTTTTTAGTATATCATAAAATTTCATTATTTGAAACATATCACTTCTTTTAAACTCTATGTTTGCTGTTTCATTATATGGAATTAAATTTACATAACAATTAATTCCTTTTAATAGTTTTGATAAATCTTCTGCACACTTATCTGTATCATTAATATCTTTTAACATAATGTACTCAAATGTTACTCTTCTATTAGTTTTTTCTATATACTTTTTAATTGCACTGATTATTTCTTCTACTTTATAAACTTTATTAATAGGCATTATTTTATTTCTTACTTCATTAGTTGGTGCATGTAGACTTACTGCAAGGTTTGCTCCTTCTGCGTCATGTGCAAAACTATCTATTTTAATAACTAGTCCACATGTTGATACTGTTATATGTCTAATACCTATTTCTAAACCTTTAGGATCATTTATTATTCTAATAAATCTAATTATATTTTCATAATTATCAAATGGTTCACCTATACCCATTACTACAACATGACTAATACGTTCTTTTAAATCTTCTTCTACTAGTAGTATTTGTTCTACAACTTCTCCAGTTGTTAGATTTCTTACTTTTTTTCTTCTACCAGATTCACAAAATTTACAACCCATGTTACAACCAATTTGACTAGATACACATATACTTAAACCATAATCATGTCTCATTAAAACAGCTTCAATAAATTCATTATCACTTAATCTAAATAAATATTTATTTACATCTTTATCTCTTTCTACTTGTTCTATTTTAATTGTTCCGATTACAAAGTTTTCTTTTAATTTTTCTATAAATTCTTTTTTTATATCAGTCATTTCATCAAATGATTTTACTTTCTTTTTGTATAACCAAGTATATATTTGAAGGGCTTTATATTTTTTTTCACCCATTTCTATTATTTTTTCTTCTAATTCTTTTAATGTTAAGTCATATATATTCATTGTAACATCTCCCTTTCAATATTTTATCATAATAAAAAAAGTAAATAAATAGTTATTTATTTACCTTTATTTCATCTATTTCATTATATTTA
Organism: uncultured Eubacteriales bacterium; assembly: GCA_900313345.1. Classification (GTDB taxonomy): domain Bacteria; phylum Bacillota_I; class Bacilli_A; order RF39; family UBA660; genus UBA2730. The sequence goes on along the minus strand of OMQW01000053.1, from coordinate 3,415 downwards.
GAATAAACTATTTTTAAAGTATATTTATTTATATTACTATCATTAAACTTATAATAATTAGTTAAATCTAAATCTATTTCTTCTATTTTATTTTCTTTTACTGTTACTTCTATTTTATTTGGTAAATCACTCAGATCTATATTTCTTCCATCAATTGTTTTTGTTAGAGTTGTTGTAGATATTTCATATTTATATGAATTCTTTTTGCTATCAAAATATTCTTCAAATGACTCATATGAAGATCTTGTTATTATTTCTTTTAGAGCTTGTTCATTTATAAACTTAATAAATTCTAATTGTCCATCTATTTTATTATATCTAAGTGTATTTTCATCTCTTAAATAATAATCATTATTTTCTATATAATAATTTTCTGATTTATTTCCACTTTTAATTAGAGACATCTTATTACCATTTTTATCTCCATCATAAATAGTTTCATTTCCATTAATATTTTCTATTATATTAAAGTGATAATTTCTAGTATTTATACTTTCTAATGTATAACTATTATTATATCCTGTATTATATCTTGTATTTTCTTTTGGAAGAGCTTTATTAGTTCCTCTTAGCATTAGTATCATTACAATAAAAAATATTAGATAAAATATAAAGAATGCTACCTTCTTTAAATCAGGGTTTTCATCTAATACACTAAATATATTATCCTTTTTATTCATATATATCACCTACAATATCTTCTTTTAGACCATTTATATAACTTTTTGCGTCCATTACTTTTTTGCCTTGTGGCTTTAATTTAGTTATTACATATAAGTAATCTTTTGTTTTAACTGCTATACCATCCTTTAAAAGCTTTATAATAGTTCCAACTTTTTTATTACTTTCTTCTTTTAAAACATAGCCTTCATATATTTTTACTATTTCATTATTTAGTTTTACATATGCTCCTGGTTCATCTGCTAGACTTCTAACTTTATTAAATACTACTTCAGCATTATTATTAAAATCAAGATGTTCATCTTCTCTTGTTATTACATGAGTATATGTTGCTTCTTCATCATTTTGTTTTATGCTTTCATTTTTATTATTTACTATTTCTTTAATATTATCTACTATCATGTTACTTCCAAGTTCTGCTAATTTTTTTGTAAGTGATGTTAAATTATCTGTTTCTTCTATTATTACTTTTTCTTCTTTAATAATATTACCTGTATCCATTCCTTTATCCATATACATAATAGTTATACCTGTTTCTTTATCACCATTTTTTATAGATGCTTCTATTGGAGATGCTCCACGATATTTCGGTAATAAAGATGCATGTACATTAATTGATGCATATTTAGGTATAGATAAAATTGATTCAGGAAGTATTTTTCCATATGCTGCTGTTACTATTAAATCAGCATTTAAAGCTTTTAGATTTTCAACTTCATCTTTAAACTTTTCTATTTTAAATACTTTTAAATTATTTTCTTTTGCTAGTAGTGCAACAGGAGACTCTGTTAAAATACGTTTTCTACCTTGTTCACTATCTTTTTTTGTTACTACACCAACTACTTCTATTTCTTGACTATTTATTAAACTTTCTAGTATTTTTGTTGAAAAGTATGGTGTACCCATAAATAATACTTTAATCATATTGACTCCTTAATTCTTATATTAGTATACTACTAAAAATAATTTTTTCTATATTTTTCGATAATCTTATTAATATATGGTATAAATATATATTCTATATTTTCTTTATTTATATCTTCTTCTATTTCATAGACTAAGTAGCGAGATTCAAATAATATATCTATAGATTCATCTATCTTTATTTTATCATCTTTTATTATTTCCTCTAAGTCTTTAATTTTATCTTTTTTTAAATATTTTCTTTTTATACATGCTAACATAATATCATTTTCTTTTACTGTATATCTATCCCATACTAGTTTAAAACTATTTATTAAAGATAATCTATCACTATTAGTTATTTTATATTTAATAGATAATTTATTAATTTCTTCTATTACACTATATATATCTTTTTTATATAGAGTTTCTTTAGTTATTAAATTAGAATCAAATAATTCTTTAATAAAGAATGGTTCTAATAACGATTTATCTAATATATATCTAAAACTATCTGATAGCGGATCTAGTTTTTCATAAATAATATTTCTATTTAAATATTTATGAAATATATTATTTATATTATTTAACTCATTGTCTAGTTTAAAACCATATTTAGATATTCCATATTCATTTAAATAATTATAATAATTGGATGAATAACTTATATAAAAATATCCTTCTTTAACATATTTATTATAAATATATCTTAGGACTTTTTCATGAGATTCTTTTTTCTTATACTCTTCTTTTTTAATTATTATTTTTGCTAATTCATTATTTAATTTTAATTCTAAGTTTCTTAAATCATATTTCTTATTTAAGAGATGCTTAATTTTATTTAAATATTTATCTAAATATTTATTATCTTCTATTATTAAATAATATTTATATAGATAATCTATTAATAAAATATATTCATCTTTAGTTCTTGATTTTTTTAAAATGTTTTTTATTTTATCTTGCATTAATAAGTTATAAAGATTATTCATATTAACTCCTATATCTTAATAAGATTATATCATATTTTAAAAATGCATGGGATTTATGTTTATTTCTACTTTTATTTTATTAAGACTTTTATATGCATCTATCATTAGATTTAATGTATTATCTAAGTTTGGTTCTTTCTTATATTTAATTATTATTCCATAATTATATTTATTATTTACTTTTAATATTTCTTGTGAAATAGGTCCTAATATTATAGATGATGTTAAATATTTATCTAGAGATTTTTTTATTTTTAAGGCTTCTTTATAAACATAATTATTATCTTTTCCACTTATTTTTATATATATTAAATAATAATATGGAGGATATTTCATTTCTCTTCTTATGTTCATTTCTTCTTTAAAAAAATTTAAATAATCATGAGATTTAGTATATCTAATAGCATAATGATCTTTATTATATGTTTGTAGAATTACTGTTCCATGTTTTTTTCTTCCACTTCTTCCTGCTGTTTGACTTAAAAGTTCAAATGTTTCTTCACTACTTCTATAATTAGGGATATTTAAAGAAGTATCTGCATTTATTATACCTACCAGTGTTACATCATCAAAATCTAGACCTTTTGCTACTATTTGTGTTCCTATTAAAATATCATATTCTTTTTTTTTAAAGCTTTCTATTAATTTTTCATGAGATCCTTTTTTAGTTGTTGTATCAAAGTCCATTCTTAATACTTTAGCTTGTTTAAATAATTTATTTAACTCTTCTTCTATCTTTTCTGTTCCTGTACCTATTCCATTCAATGATCTTTCATGACATTTAGGGCAATTAATATCTAATTTTGCTGCATAACCACAATAGTGACATCTTAAATTAT
>OMQW01000054.1 GCA_900313345.1 uncultured Eubacteriales bacterium | reverse complement strand
GATGAAGCAGTTGCTATGGGAGCTGCTATTCAAGGTGGAGTTTTAACTGGTGAAGTTAATGATATTGTCTTACTTGATGTTACACCACTTTCACTTGGCATTGAAACATTAGGTGGAGTTATGACAGTACTTATTCCTCGTAATACAACTATTCCAACTTCTAAGAGTGAGGTATTCTCAACTGCTGAAAATAATCAACCAGCTGTTGATGTACATGTATTACAAGGATAAAGACCAATGGCTAGTGATAACAAGACTCTTGGTAATTTCCAATTAACTGATATTCCAGCTGCTCCAAGAGGAGTACCTAAGATTGAGGTTACATTTGACATAGATGCTAATGGTATTGTTAATGTTTCTGCAAAAGATCTTGGAACTAACAAGAAACAATCTATTACAATTACTTCAAATACTAATTTAAGTGACGAAGAAATTGATAAAATGGTGAAAGAAGCTGAAGCTAATAAAGAAGAAGATAAGAAACGTAAAGAAGAAGCTGACTTAAAGAATGAAGCCGAACAATTATGTTTCCAAACTGAAAAAACTATGAAAGATTTCGGTGAAAAAGTTAGTAAAGAAGAAAATAGTGAGGTAGAAGAATTAATTAAGAAAGTAAGAGAAGAACTTACTAAGAATCCAATTAATATTGAAGATCTTACTAAAGCAAAAAATGCTTTACAAGAAAAAGCTGTAGCTATTGCATCAAAAGCTTATGAAACTACTTCAAAAGAAGAACAAGCAAATACAAATACTGAAGCATCTAATAATGATAATAAAGATGTTAAAGATGCTGATTTTGAAGAAAAATAATATTTAGAAGTAGCCTTTGGCTACTTCATTATTTATAAGGAGAATATATGGAAAAGGTACTTAAAAGAGGAGATATAGATATTAATGATACTTGGGATTTAACTGATATTTATAAAGATAATAAGGAATTTAATAATGATTTGGAAAGTGTTTTAAATAGTTTTAAAGAATTTAGTTTATTAAAAGATAGATTTTTAGAAGATAGTAATTCATTTCTAAATTATTTTAAAAAGAATGAAGAGTTACTTAGAACTATTATTAAACTTGATATTTATGCTAGTTTATATAGTGATACTGATAAGAATAATACTAATGGACAAGAAATGCTTTCTAGAATACAAAATATAGTTACTGAGTATTTAAATATTACTTCTTCTGTTGTACCTGATATGTTAGATTTTGGTAAAGAAAATATTTTAAAATATATAGATAATGATCCATATTTAAATGATTATAAATATTATATTGATAGTATTTTTAGAGAGAAAGATCATTCATTAAGTAAAGAAGAAGAAAGGATTATTTCTAGTTACTCTAATGTGTTTAGTAATTCTTCAGAGACTGCTTCTTATATACTTAATACTGATTTAAAGTTTAAAGATGTAATTGATTCTAATAATAATAGTTATCCATTAAATGAAAGCTTTTATTCTAATTATATTAAGAGTTTAGATAGAAAACTTAGGGAAGATAGTTTTAATAAATTATATGAAGGTTATAAAAACTCTTTAAATTCTCTTACTTCTACTTATAATGGAGTATTACTTAATGATTCTGTTACTAAAGATTTAAGAGGTTATAATAATAGTTTGGAAATGTATTTATATCCTCATAAGATACCTAATAAATTATATTTAAATTTAATAGATACTGTTTCTAATAATTTAGGTAGTTTATATGAATATTATGATTTAAAGAAAAAATTACTTAAACTTGATAGTTATCATTTATATGATAGTTATGTTTCTATTTTGGATATTCCTTCTAAAAAGTATAGTTTTAATGATGCTAAAGAGATATGCTTAAAAGCTTTAAGTGTTATGGGAAAAGAGTATACTAATACATTAAAAAAAGAATTTAATAATAGATGGATTGATGTTTATCCAAGTATTGGTAAAAGAAGTGGGGGATATCAAACAGGTTCTTACGATACTCATCCTTATATATTACTTAACTTTACTGGGACTTTAAATGATGTTTCTACTCTTGCTCATGAATCTGGCCATGCTATGCATACTTATTATAGTAATAAATATAATAGTTATGCTAATAGTGATTATCCAATATTTCTTGCAGAGATTGCATCGACTACAAATGAATTATTATTAAGTGATTATTTATATAAAAATAGTAATAATATTGATGAAAAAAGATATATATTAAATGAGAGATTAGATTTATTTAAAGCAACTATTTATAGACAAACTATGTTTGCAGAGTTTGAACTTTATTCTCATAATTTAGCGGATAATAAAGAGCCTATTACTGGTGAACGTTTATGTAATAAATATTTAAAATTAAATAAAAAATATTTTGGTCCTAATGTAGTTGTTGATGATAATATTAAATATGAATGGGAAAGAATTCCACATTTTTATACTCCTTTTTATGTATATCAATATGCTACTAGTTTATGTATTGCTAATTATATAGCTAAAAATATTATTAATAAAACAGAAGGCTTTTTAAATAAATATATTTTATTTTTAAAGAGTGGGGGTAGAAATTATCCTCTTGATGTTTTAAAAATTATAGATATAGATTTAAATGATTCTAAAGTATTTGTAGAAGCTTTAAATAGTTTTAAAGATACATTAGATGAATTTAAAAAACTATATTAGATTGGAAGTGAAATAAGTGAACGAAAGAGATTATTACGAAGTACTTGGTGTTTCTAAAGATGCTAGTCAGGCTGAAATTAAAAGTGCTTTTAGAAAACTTGCTAAAAAATATCATCCTGATTTAAATAAAGATAATCCTAGTGCTGCTGAAAAATTTAAAGAGGTTTCTGAAGCATATGAAGTTTTAGGTGATGAGACTAAAAGAAAAAATTATGATCAATTTGGTAAAGCTGGTGTTAATGGTGCAGGATTTAATGGATTTAATGGGTCACAAGGATTTAATGCTGACTTTAGTGATTTAGGAGATATATTTGATTCATTCTTTGGTAGTGGATTTGGAGGCGGTTCTCCTTTTGGTGGGTCATCTAGAAGTTCTGGATTTAGAAAAACCAGGGGGGAAGATCTTCTTAAACGAGTTAATTTAACATTTAAAGAAGCGATATACGGATGTGAAAAAGAATTTACACTTGATGTATATTCTGATTGTTCTAAATGTAATGGTGAAGGTGGACTTAATTCTAAAACATGTAGTAAGTGTCATGGATCTGGTACTGTTGCAACTGAACAACATACAATACTTGGCTCTTTCTTATCTAAGAGTACTTGTCCTAATTGTCATGGAACTGGTAAAGAATATGAAAAAGTTTGTGATAAATGTTATGGTAATGGATATAATAAAGAAACTAAAACTATTACAGTTACTGTACCAGCAGGTATTGATACAGGTGATAGATTAAGACTTCCTAAAAAGGGAAATCCTGGATCTCATGGTGGTGAAAATGGAGATTTATATCTAGAGTTTGTAGTTGCTGCTCATGATTATTATATGAGAAGTGGAGATGATATCTCTCTTGTAGTACCTCTTTCTCTTACTGAAGCAATACTTGGTTGTAAGAAAGAAATACCTACACTTTATGGAAATGTTAAACTTTCAGTTCCTGCTGGAACTTGTACAGGAGATGAGCAAAGAATTAAAGGTAAGGGAGTAGAAAATAAAGCAAAACACTCTAAAGGTAATATGTATATTAAATTTAAAGTTGTAATGCCAAATAAACTTACTAGAGATCAAAAGAAGTTAATAGATGAACTTTCTAAAACTGAATTAGAAACAAAAGAATTAAAAGAATTTAATAAGTTTACAGAAAAAGAAGATAAATAGTTTATCTTCTTTTTTATTTG